>JAKANX010000014.1 GCA_021823425.1 Microcaldota archaeon | reverse complement strand
GCTTGTTCACTTCCAGCCTTGATCAGCGCGAGCCACCCATCGACAGCAACACTCATTTTGTGTTGCCCAGTCGATTCGTAGAACGCCTTGAGGCTCTCGTCCTTTTCAACCTCGTCCTTCCAGCTGGACTTGCTGGCGACGGCCGTCTTTTTCTGGACCGGCTTGGGCTTCGGGGCTTCCTTTTTCTCAGGCTTCTTTTCTGCCGGCTGCTTTGCCGCCTCCTTCTTGGCGGCGTCTTCTGCCTCGAAAAGCTTTTTCCAGCCTGGGTTCGTGGCGCTTCTCAGTTCCTTTTCGATCTGGGAGGCGCCCTTTCCGGCGTCGACGACCTGCTTCACGACGAATTCGCGCATGCCGTCGTTTACCTTGTTTCCTGAAACGTCCTTCAGCCGGTCGTAAATTGTTCGGAGCTCCTTGGCGTTCTTCTTGTCCTGTTCACTGCCACCATTGAGCTTTTTTATCGCTTCATCAATCCGCTTTTCGTCCCATGCCCTTGCTTTTTGTGCCTCAGCCATACGATCACCGTTTTATCACAAATCCCCTGAGCCCAGCTTGCCGCCTTTTTTTCCTCCTGCCTTAGGTGCGTTGGACTTGTCTCCGCGCTCAACCACTTGGACCTGGGGCGCCTGCTGGGCTTGCTGGAGGGTTTCAGCCACTATGCGTGCCCCTTCGCTAACCGCGTGTTCCCTGGGTTCCCCCAGTCTTACCAGTTCCCTATCAAGTTTCACATTTGGCACCTTTCCCTTTGGAACAATTTGATCTATGAGATACGCCTTGAGATAGAACATCTCCTGCGGTGTTTTGGCCATAGCAGATGTTACGCCCGTAGCTTTCACTGCAGGCGCATCCCAGTTAACTTCCAGTTCCGAAGCAGCCTTCTGGTAATCCTCTTGGGTCACATTTACAATTTTAGGCGGCGCCCCTCCGCTGCTCTCAAGGAGACCGCGCTCCTTAAGGAATCTATATTTTTTCTGCCAGCCCGGGATGTCCTTGAGCGCTTCCTCATATTGCTCCGCCTTTCTGGCATCCGTTTTGCGCAGTGCATCAAGCATCTTGTTTGTGCGTTCCTCGTAGTTCTGGACCTCCGTGTAGGAAATCACGGGCTTTGCAACAAGGCCCGGGGCGGAAATCTCCGCAGTCGCTTTAAGTCCGCGCCTTCCTGTCATGGGAACCTTGACGCTCATCCCTCGCCTAGCCACGCCCTTTTCCATTCCTCTCTCGTATGCCCCAGTTTTCATTATCCGGTTCACCGCCTCCTGCGTCGAAACGGCTTCACCCCAGCGCGCCATTCTTGCGGCAACATCATATATTTTCTTGTTCAGCCTTATGGAATATTCGCCGAGCGGGCTCCTGAGCGCCCCCCTCAGATAGTTGACTTGTTCGTATGTGAAGCTTACTTCCTTGCCAGTAGTGGACTGCACCATCGCCCTTTCCACTGCTTCAGAGTGCGCCCTCGCCTCGTCAAGCCCCTTGCGCAAATCCGCAATCTCAATGGTCTTGCTGTATTTCTGTTCCAGGAATTTGAGCGCCGCCTTCTCATCTTCGGCGATGTTCCGCCCGTACAACTTCCCTTTCTCAAGAGTCTGGCGGATGTCAACGAGTATGTCCTTTTCGTTCGCCGTGCTCGGGAGTACGAAATCCTTGGTCTTTTTCAGAGCGGACTTCTGCCTCCGAGTCGCCTCCTCCCGTATCCTGTCTGTCGCCGCCTTTCGTATGTCTTCTTCGACTGCCTTTGCGCGCAGTACATGGGCATCAGGAGTGCTGTATACAAGCCGCCTCAATTCCTCCTCTGCAGACTCTATCTTTTTCGTGAACGCCTTTGTTTCCTCCCCTATCGTCTTGAGCCTCGCAGCGACCGTTTTCTCATCCACGAGTATTCCCTTGTATCCTTTGCCGGCTCTCTCCACGTTCGAAACGACCGTTCCATCCTTCAAAACTATTCCATAGTCGCCTTTGAAATTTTTAAGCCTCATTGCAGTGCGAAGGTCCTCCTCGCTGCCGAGTTTGGCAAGTATCTGTCCGCCCTCCATAGTTGCAAGCGCCCTGCCCTCGCTCCTCGAAGCCTGCTCCATTAATATATGTTCCCCTGCCCTGCGCTCAAGGGACTTTGCGCTCGCGGTTTTTACCGCACGGGCAACGGCCACCGTGCCTTTGGCCGCGCCCCTTTCAATGATTCCCCCCACTAGCGAAATGTCGCTCACGAGGAAAACGCCTGTAAGTATGTATTTGCCCCATTTCTCGTACCACGTGTCGGCATCCCATGATTTGTACATTCGGTAAGTGCCGTAAAACGGCGTCATGTCCAATCCGAACTCCTTGGCCCAGTTTCCAAGGTCTGAAATAGTGCTTGTCTTGAAATAGCCCTTTGTCGCTTCGAGATATTTCTTCAAATCCGGATCGGATTCGAAGAACCTGATTGTTTCCATGTAATTTGCCTTTATTTCAGGTCCGTATTTGCCCGCTTCAATCTCCGTTCTCGTGTTTTCGAACATGGGGGCAGTCGTGTAGAAAGCCATGGACGAGAGAAGCTTCTGGGATTTCTTGACATGCTCGTTGGCGATTTTCGCCTGACTGATGTTGAGCGCAGAAGACGTATTGAGATTGAAAACTTGGTTTTTGAAGTTCGCCACTGAAAAGAAACCAACCATTTCGTCGTTCATCTGCTTTCTCATGTCGGTTTTCTGCGCTTCGGCCATAGTATCACCATCTATCTACTTTCTACAACAAACCTATTTTAAATGCTCCTTCCTACGCGTTCGATCGCCATCTCTTGTTGGAAATTCAAAAATAGGCTTATAAACATTTGCACTCCTATATGGGCAAACGATGGCCAAGGACCGTTCAGGGTTTTCAGCCCAATACGCATGATTACACAGGTGAGCAGATGGATTTCCTCAAGATGGATGAAGACGAAGACTGGGAGGACGAGGACTTCGAGGACGACGAGGACGAGGACGGCGAAGAGGAGGAAGAGGAGTTCTAGCCCCGCCCTTTCCAAAAATCCCCATTTTCTTCCCTTTTCTTTCTATTTCCCCGCTTTTTTCCGCATTTTCGCCGCCTTGAGCGTATTTTGCAGCAGCATCGCCACCGTCAGAGGCCCCACGCCGCCCGGGACCGGCGAAACATTCGCCTTTTCCTGAACCTTCGGGTCAACGTCCCCCACCACCTTACTGGTTTTCGGTTTCCCGTTTCCAGCCTCGACTTCCACCCTAGTGGTCCCCACGTCTATCACGTATGCGCCTTCCTTGACCATGTCCGGCTTTATGAAAAAAGGCTTTCCAGCTGCGACTACGAGGATGTCCGCCCGTTTCGTGTGTTCAGGGAGGTTCCGGGTCTTGGAATGGCACACCGTGACCGTCGCGTCCCCGTGCAACAGCATTACCGCAATCGGCTTTCCGACTATGTTGCTCCTTCCTACTATTACCGCGTTGGCCCCCGAAACCGGGATTTTGTAATGCTCTATCAGCCTCATTATCCCGGAAGGGGTCGCGGGCTCAAAAACCTCGTCCTTCAGGTTGAGCAGCACCTTGCCCATATTGGAGGGGTGGAACCCGTCCACGTCCTTGCGCGGGTCTATCGCCTCTATCACCTTGTCCGGGCTGATGTGCGGCGGAAGGGGGAGCTGGACTATGAACCCGTCTATTTTCCCGTCCCTGTTCAGCTTCTGAACGAGCGCGAGCACCTCCTTCTCTTCCGAATTGTGCGGCAGGTGGAAAAGCTCGGCCTCTATTCCGGCGCGCTTTGCGGTCTCCATCTTCTTTTTCACGTATACCTGCGAGGGCTGGTAGTCCCCCACTACGACTATTCCGAGGCGCGGCGCAATCCCCAAGCCTTCCGCCTCGGCCTTCACGTGCCCTATTATCCTTTCCGCAAGCTCTTTCCCGTAAAGAAGCATGGGCGTTTTTCGCCTTGATATTTTATAATCATTGGCAGCGTATCCATCTGCGGTGGGCTTCATGGCTGAAAAGGATTCCGCAAAGGCGGACGAGAAGCAGATTGTCGTTCTAAGCGCTTTCGGAAAGGACAGGACCGGCCTCGTCGCCGGAGTGACAAAAGTGCTTGCGGAGAACAAGGTAAACATAGAGGACCTCTCGCAGACGATAATGCAGGACGTTTTCGCGATGGTCATGCTGCTGGACATCAGCAATGCGGGCTGCGACTATGAAACGCTGCAGAAGAAGCTGGATCAGGAGGGGAAGAAAATCGGGCTTCAGATAAACATCCAGCACAAGGAGATTTTCGAGTACATGCACCGCATATGATGAGAAAGGACCGTTTCCAGTTTACCGTTCCGCGTTTTGGACGGAACGCAAAACCCGAAACCTCCGGGGTAATTCCATGAGATTTTCAACCAACGAGATAATCGAAACAATCAACATGGTGAGCCGCGAGAACCTGGACATACGCGCCGTGACAATGGGAATAAACATACAGGACTGCGCGAGCCCTGACGGAAAGGAGATGTGCGGCCTCATTTATGAAAAGCTCACGTCCGCCGCCGGAAGGCTCGTTCCCGAGGCCCAGCGCCTAGAGCGCAAATACGGAATCCCGATAGTGAACAAGAGGATTGCCGTAACCCCTGTTTCATCGGTGATTGCTTCCGCGGTGCGCAAGCTGGACAAAAAGCAAGGGGTGGAAATAGCGGTAAGCGTCGCAAAAACCCTGGACAGGGCGCGAGCTGATTTGGGAATAGACCTGATAGGAGGATACTCAGCGATGGTGCAGCGCGGCATTACGAAATCGGACGAAATATTGATTGAATCGCTGCCGCGCGCGTTTTCCGAAACGAGCGGGGTGTGCGGCTCCCTGAACGTGGGGACGAGCATAAACGGAATCAATTTGGACGCGATAAACATGGCCGCGGCAAAGGTGCTTGAAATCGCGGCCGCGACAAAATCCCAGAAAGGCTTCGGGGCCGCGAAATTCGTCGTGTTGTGCAACGCGCCCGAGGACATCCCGTTCATGGCAGGCGCGTTCCACGGCTACGGAGGGGGTGAGAGCACGATAAACGTGGGAATCTCCGGCCCCGGAGTGGTGAAGAGCGCGCTCTCTTCCATGAAGGTAGGAGGGGACATAAGCGAGGTTTCCGAGACGATAAAGAAAACCGCGTTCAAAATCACGCGCGCAGGCGAGCTAATCGGAAAGGAGCTCGCAAAGGGGCTTGGCACCACCTTGGGCGCGGTGGACGTTTCGCTCGCGCCCACCACAAAGACCACGGACTCGGTAGCGGAAATACTGGAGGAAATAGGGCTGGAGCAGACAGGGACGCACGGCACCACCGCCGCGCTCTACCTTCTAACGAATGCGGTGAAGACAGGGGGCGCGATGGCGACGAGCAGGGTGGGCGGATATTCGGGCGCGTTCATCCCAGTGAGCGAGGACACGAAGATGAACGAGGCGGTGAGGGACGGCACCCTTTCAATTGACAAGCTAGAGGCGATGACAGCGGTGTGCTCGCTCGGCCTGGACATGATTGCGATTCCCGGAAATACGGCGTGGGAGAAAATCGCCGGAATGATGGCCGACGAAATGGCAATCGGAGTGATGAACAACAAGTGCACCGGCGTGCGGCTCATCCCTGTTCCCGGCGGAAAGCAGGGGCAGGACGCGGATTTCGGCGGGCTGTTCGGAAAGGCGACTATAATAGAGCTCAACAGGAAGAGCCCTGCGAAATTCCTGAAAAAAGGGGGAAGGATTCCCGCGCCCCTTCACAGCATACGGAATTAGCCCGGAGCGTTTCAGGTTTCCAGTTCCGTGTTTCGCGTTCTGTTTTCGCGTTGAGTTTCGGAACGCGGAACCCTGAACCCAAAACCAACCTTTAATAATCGAGAGAGCGAAATAAATGCGGGCTAGGGCGGGGCTAGGGGTCCCGGGGGCCGCAAGGCCCCGCAACCGCAATTCCCCTTCAGGCGGACCGAAAACCCGCGGCGTCATGTCTTTTCGGAATGAACTTGGGCTTTAAGCGCTGACGCCTTGCTCTGTATTGCTTTGCCCTATGCGAACCTGGCCAGGCCGGAAGGTGCAACCATAAGCGTAAGGCAGGGCGTCTGCAGAATTCAAGGCCGAGCCGATGCCGAAGGCCACATTCCGGGGAAACCTGGCAATGCGGGGCGCCCATCCTAGTGCTGCGTGTTTTCAGTTCAGGGTTGCGGGTTCGGATTCTTTGAGAAATTCACGAGTTGCTTCTTCCCGATATCTACGGCCATCGGTATGTCCAGCGACGCCTCAAGGAACCACTGCGCCCTCGCGAACGGATCCGCCGTCAAAGCGTTCACAAGCCCGTCAAGCACCCCTATTCCGGTCGCTATCGGAGCCTGAACCTGGATTTTCGGGAGCTGGAACTGGAAATCGTAGTCCCGCTTGCCCGCGGGATATTCCTTTTCCGTGTCAAGCATGGCCTCCTGCACCATCACGCGCTCAAGATGCCTGTTCCTTCCGCTTCCCACGTAGATTTCGCCGTAGAACCTGATGTGGAAGCCCCTGGCCTTCCTCGCGGAGTTCAAATCCAGGGACGCCCTCCCCCTGAGCAGTTCGCCTTCGGCATAGTAAGGCTTTTCGGTATTTATCGCGACGCTGCCCTCCCCCATTCCGAAAACCATGCAATCACCACAATCCCAACGTAAGAAAAATTTATAATTGATAAGCTGGAACGCTAAGTACGGAACGCGCAACGGCAAAACCCGTAACGGTCCGGCGGTGATTTCATGGCGTATGGAGGATACAGCTACCTGGATTTCAAATACAGGCCGGACAGGGAGAACGATTTCACAGTCCTCGTATGGGCCAAGTCGGCCACGTCCATAGAAAAGACCGCCGAGGCGATAGCCGCCGAGAGCAGCGTGGGCTCGTGGACCAAGCTCAGCACGATGAACGACTTCGTGTGGACGCACTACCGCGCCCGCATCTTCAGGATTGACAAGGTGGAAAAGAACTCGGGCTTCATACACATCGCATACCCGCTGGAGCACTTCGACGCGAAGAACGTGCTGCAGTTCCAGGCGTCCGTGATGGGCAACATATTCGGGCTAAAGGAGCTCGAGGAGCTCTACGTATTCGACATCTCCATGCCAAAGCGATACCAGCACCAGTTCACTGGGCCGGTGCACGGCCTCGAGGGAATAAGGAAAATGGCGCGCACCGAAAAAAGCAGGAGGCCGCATGTCGGCACAATCGTAAAGCCGAAGGTCGGGCTAACTCCGAAGGAATGGGCCGGAGTCGCGTACAACGCCTTCGCGGGAGGGCTGGACCTCGTGAAGGATGACGAGAACCTCGTGGACCAGGACTTCTGCAAATGGAAGGACCGCCTGCACGAGGTCACAAAGGCCATAGAGAAGGCCGGAGGGGAGACCGGGCAGAGCCACCTTTACTCGAGCAACATAACGGACAAGTATTCGAGGATGCTCGAGCGGCTTGATTACCTGAACAGCATGGGGCTCCAGCGCCACGTCGTGGTGATGCTGGACACGTACGTGATGGGCATGAGCGCCCTGCAGGAGATACTGGAGCACACCAAGCACTGCAGGTTCGCGACCCACGGCCACCGCGCAGGCTTCGCGGGCCCGAACCGCGGCAACTACGGAATCAATTTCCAAATCTACGAGAAATTCTACCGCCTCCTCGGAATCGACCAGATGCACATAGGCACCGGGGTCGGGAAGATGGAGGGCTCGCCCGCGGTAATCAAGAGGCTGCACGAGATTGCGGACCAGCAGCACGTGAAGGAGAAGTTCTACCTCGGCTCCCTTGAAATGGAATTTTCCGGGCACATAAAGCCCATGCTCGCAATCGCCTCGGGCGGAGTGGACGCCGGAAAGGTGGACGCCCTCATCGCGCTGCACGGAAAGGACGTGAACATACAGGCAGGAGCCGGGGTGCACGGGCATCCGGGAGGGACGCTGCGCGGAGCAATGTCGCTCGTCCAGGCGATCGAGGCGCACATGAAAGGCGTTCCGGCGCCCCAGTTCGCGAAGACGCACTACGAACTGAAGGAAGCGCTCAAGAAGTGGGGCTATTCCGACCCCAATGAAATAAGGAAAGGCCTGGAGTACGAGCGCAAGCACGCCAAGGCGCTGGATTCGCTCGCATTGCGCAAGGGAAGGCCCGGAATGGAGCTGATGGAATAATCAGAGCACCGAAGGCTTCTGCTCCTCGGCCCTGAGGGTGAACGGGATTTCAATCCGCTCGTCTATCACCCCGTCCCTGTCGTAGGTGAAAACGATTGCCTTGCACGCGTACTGCTGCGCGTCCGTATATTCGTCCGCGTACACGCGCACGGATTTCTCTAGGCCCTCGCCCTTTTCCACAATCCCGACGCGCATCCTGCCCTTGCGCAGGTTCGTGTCCGATGCGAGCGAAAGCTTTTCGGGCACGTAAATTTCCGCCTCCACCCACCTCGCTTCCCTTGCGCCATCCACCTTGAGGATAATGGAAACGTCGTTGTGAATGCGCGCGTATATGGTCTCCGGGTGCGGCTTGACGCTTGCCTTCATGCACCGATTGCCCCTAAAATTCTTATAAATGTTCGCAGCGAGTTCCCAACCATGGAGTTTGTGAAGCCGGGCTGGACCAAGATAGCCCGAATGTGCAGGGCGCTCGCGGAAAAGGCGCGCCCCTACAAGGCCGACTGGCTCGTGGGCATATCGCGTGGCGGGCTCGTTCCCGTGCGCCTGCTTTCGGACCGCCTTGACATTTCCAACGTCTCCATAGTGCGGATTGAATTCTACAAGACAATCGGGGAAACGAGGGATTTCCCTAGGGTGACCCAGCCCCTGCAGGTGGACGTGAAAGGGAAAAGGGTTCTTCTGGTTGACGACGTCGCGGACACCGGAAGGAGCCTCGCGGTCGCAAAGGAGCACGTGAAGCGCGCAGGGGCAAAGGAGGTAAAGATAGCGGCTCTGCACTACAAGCCCAAGAGCATGGTCAGGCCCGATTTCTACATTTCTACAACGGAAGCGTGGATAATCTACCCGTGGGAAGTGGAAGAGACAAAAAGGGAGCTGAAAAAGTCCGGAAGCAAGTAATATATTGGTTGATTCCCATATTTCCTGATGGACAGGAAATACTGGGGCTTCGGGCTCTACGTCTTTGTTTGGCTGGTAATCTTCGGCCCCATCTACATCACCCCGTTCCTAGCGCAGCCCGCGCCGGCTGTTTTCTCCACTTTGCAGGCTATTTACGCGCCCACCTGCCACCAGCTCGCCTCGCGCTAAATCTGCTATTACCAGGACGGCTCGTTCGGGGACTGCGACAGGAACGGAACCGCAGTAATTGGAAGGCAGCAGATAGTTGACGACCACAGCGTGCTGGGCTACAAGTTCCCGGTGTGCGCAAGGGATTTGGCGATTTACGCAGCGATGCTCCTAGGGGCGTTTCTGCTTCCGTTCGTGATGAAGGTAGACACAAAAACTGTGCCGCCGCTGCGCTATTTCATAATCGCCCTCATTCCGATAGGGATTGACGGCGGAACCCAGCTAATCGGGCTGCGCACGAGCACGAACGAGCTGCGCATAATAACCGGCGTGATAGCGGGGATAGTGATTCCGTTCTATTTGATTCCGATGCTCAACACGTTCATAATCGGGCCGGACAAGCCGCAGCCCAAGCCCGAAGGGGAGAGCAGGGAAAATGGGGGGAAAAAGGAAGGAAAAGAAAAAGTGAAATTACCTTAGCCTGAGCGCCTCCATGTCCAAGGGAGCGACGACATTGCGCTTGAGCATCATGCTCGCGCCCTTTGCAAGGTCCTCGGTCTTGTTCCAGTCCCCGTGCATCGTGAAAACGCGCTCCGGGCTGGGCATCACGTTCTTCATGAACGCCATCAGCTGGGGCCGATCCGAGTGCCCGGAGAACCCCTCCACGGTCTCTATGCGCATGTTTATCTTGAGCAGCTCGGTGCGGCCGTCCTCGCCGACCACCGGGATTTCCTTCATTCCCTTCTGGAGCTTGGAACCGAGCGAGAGCGCGCTCTGGTACCCGACGAATATGAGCGTGTTCTTCTCGTCGTGCGCCATCCTCTTGAGGTAATCGTAGCTCGGCCCGCCGTTGAGCATTCCCGAGGGCGCGAGTATAATGGCGGGCTCCCCGCTTCCCACTATGGTCTGCTTGTCCTCGCCCTTCGCCAGCTTAATCATGGGCGACTCGAACGGGCTCTGGTTTGAGAGTATGCGCTTCTGGAGGTTGTCCCTCAGGTATTCCGGGTACGCGGTGTGTATCGCGCTAGCCTCAAGCACCATTCCGTCTATGTAAACGGGAACGTTGAAGTCCGGGTTCCTCTTGTAATAGTCCTCCAGAACGAGCAGTATTTCCTGACTACGCCCCACGGCGAACACGGGGATTAGCACGCAGCCCTTCTTGTCCGTGGTCTCCTTTATCACCTTTATGAGGTTCATTTCGCTCTCTGCGCGCGCGGGCATCGCGTCGTCCCATCCGCCGTACGTGCTTTCCACGAACAGCGTCTCAACTCGCGGGAAGCTTATGTTGGCCGGGTCAAAAAGCCGCGTGAACCCGAACTTTATGTCCCCTGAATAGACGAGGTTGTGAAGCCCCTCGCCCACGTGCAGGTGCACCATCGCGCTTCCGAGTATGTGGCCCGCGTTGTAGAGCGTCATCTTCACTTCCGGGGTGATGTCCACGACCTCCCCGTAATCCACGGGGATTATGTGGCGCAGCTCCTTCTGTATGTCCTTTTTCGTATATGGAGCGTCAACTCCGAAGCTCTTCTTCATGACGTTTATGTAGTCCTGCTGGAGCAGCGCCATGAAATCGCGCGTCGGGGGCGTCGCGTAAACCGGCCCCTCGTACCCGTACTCGTAAAGGTAGGGCAGGAATCCCTGGTGGTCCATGTGCCCGTGCGAAATGACAACAGCGTCGAGCTGGTCCAGCGAGAATCCCATCGTGTTCAGGTAAGGGTACGCCTTGGTGGGCTCCCCTGTAACTGGATTGACTCCGCAGTCCACGAGGATTTTGCTGTGCGCGGTCTGCACGAGCATGCAGCTCCTCCCCACTTCGCGGAACCCTCCGAGGAAAGAGACGCGGAGCCAGTCGCTTTTGGGCATCGGCTGGCATATGTGCTTTCCGACCTGCGAAAGGAGCTTTTTCCTGTCCGCGGCCTCCACCACGAATCCTTTGCGTATCCCCTCAATCGTGCTTGAGGCCATCGTCGGCGTCCTGAGCACCACCGGCGCCCAGTTCGTCTGCAGCATTATCTCCTTGAGCACGGTTCCGCCCTTGCCGATTACGAGGCCCGGCTTCACGGCCTCTATGTGCACCTCGCTGAATTCCGGGACGAAGCGCACGCTCGTCACCTCCACTTCCGGGGGCAGAATGCTTTTTATCTTCAGGACCGCCTGCTCCATTCCCATGAGCACTCCGGGGTCCGCGCGTATGAGCACCTTCTTCTTTATCGCGCCCGCCACGTGCTTTATGAGCTGGTCGCTTCCGTAGAAGGCCCTTACGTTCTTGAGGTATATCACCACGTTGAGCCCCTCGGGCTCCACCTTGGTCACCTCGCACTCCTTGGGCATTATCTCCAGCACTGTCTTTTCAATGTCCTTGTAATACAAATCCATCACCGTTATCTCTGTATGTCAGCGTGAAATCCGCCCAGCACTGCCTCTAAGAAGAGGTCAGTGAAGGCACGGTTTGGGGAAACTGGAACTCGCCTTTATTTCCTTGCGCTCAGGCAAGCATCTGCTTGACTTCGTCCTTGCCGTATCTCTTGAAGCCATTCTCATCAACTAGCACCAGGTCCACTCTCTCGCCGCTCGCCGCGTCCCTTTTCATCGCCGCGGTCACGGCCTTTGCCGCAATCCTGAGGTTTTCGGCCGCAGGCGCGTCCTCCCTGTAAAGCTCCTCCAATACGCCGTATGCGACGGGCGAGCCGCTTCCCGTGCTCGCGAGCTTTTCCTCGGTAACCCCGCCGAGCATGTCCACGCTGTAGAGCCTGGGCTTGCCGTCGTAGCCCCCGAGAAGGAGCTGGACGAAGAATGGATAATACTTGTACTGCGCGAGGATATTCGCCAGCAGCGTTGCCGCCGCTTCCACGCTTATCTTCTTGCCCTGGCGCAGCTCGTAGAGCTTTATCTCGGCCTGCATCCAGCGCACGAGAGTCTGCGCGTCGCCCACTCCCCCCGCAATAGTCATGGCGATGTTGTCCGCGAGCGGGTAAATCTTGTCTATGTCCTTGCTCGCTATGAGGTAGCCCATCGTCGCGCGCCTGTCGCTCGCAAGGACGATTGCGCCCTTTGCGACAAGGCCTACGGTGGTCGTTCCGGTCTTCAATGCCTTAGACGTAGTTTCATCTTCCATGAATATCACCTTAGTAGAAGAAGCTGGGGTATGCTATTATTGGAACGTAAATGTTTTTAAACCCGCGCGGGCGCTACTTCTTCTTCCCGAATAGGAGGTCCAGCCCCGAACCCTCCACCCCGTATCCCTTGAGCCGCGCGAGCGCGAAATTGAGCGCAACGCCTCCCACGCCTCCAAGCATTGCCCCTATGAGAACGTAAAGCGCGAGCCCTAGCACGAACGCGGCGAGCGCCTCCACGGGCTTGCCGAGCCCGAAAACTAGGTTCAGCGCCTCCCTCGGAAGGTCCCCCACGGTTTCTATTATTGCGAACGCCAGCGCGCTCTTTGCAGGGTCCACCCCGCGCAGCGTAAGCGTGCCCTTTTCAGCCTCAGCGCGCACCTCGTATCCCTTTACCGCGCCCCATCCTAGGTTCAGCGCCAATCCGGCGAAAAGCCCGGATATCGCCCCGTAAACGAGGAAGGCAATTGGCAGGACCGCTACGATGACTATTCCGAGCGCGGCTATCCCGCCAATTAGCGCGGCTTCCGCGCCGCCCGCTCCTCCCGGCGCATTTCCGCTTGAAATGAGTGTTGCCGCGCTGCCTGCGAAAGGCGCGATTACGAGCGCCAATATTATCCCAATCGCGAGCGCTTGCAACCCTGCAATTATCGTGCTTGACTTTAGGCTCACGGACCTGAGCGAAACGCCGTCCGCATTCCTTTCAAACAATATTGGGTATCCGCCAGCTAGCGAGTACGCCACGTTCCCCAGCGCCACGACCGCGGCCGCAATTGCCAGAATTGCAATAGAGCCCAGCACCGCGACCAGCACGAAAACGACTATCCCTGCCGCGATTCCAGATGCGCCTCCCACCGCGGCAGCAAGCAGCACGAGCAGCCCGTAGGCCAGGATGAGCGGCGCGGAAAGCGAGAGCGCGATTATCGCAGCCGGCTTTGCCTCCACTCTCCTGAGAATCACCTTCCCTTTTTCCGAGTCAACCCAGAACCTGTATCCGCCCGCGATTTTCATCCCGAAGTTGCCCGCTGCGGTTTCCACTCCAGCTGCGAGAGCGCCTCCGAGCCCGCCTGCCATCGCCCCGATTATGGGAAGGATGATTATCGCGGCTATCCCGGCAGCCGCGCTGCCTGCGGCGCCCAAACCGAGCGAGGCGATTGCGGTAGTCATTCCAAGCAGGATTCCGAACGCGAGCCCTAGCGCGCCCCCTAATGCGGCGGCGAGCAGCACGCTTTTCATGACGGGCAGGCGGTTAATCGTAACGCATTCCATAAAAATCACATCGCACGCAGCCGCTTAATCCTCTCGTCTATCGGGGGGTGGGTCGCGAAAAGGCCCGTGAAGTCCTTTTCAAACGGGTTTGAAATGTACAGCGAGGCGGTCGCGTTGGTCGCGCCCGCGACAGCCGCATGGCCCTTTATCTTGGATAACGCCGAGGCGAGCCCCTCGGGATAGCGCGTGAGCTTGGCGCCATTCGCGTCGGCGAGGTATTCCCGCTCCCTTGAAATCGCGAACCTTATGAATTCTGCGGCTATGGGCGCCGTTATCGCGAATACGAGCGCCAGTATTATTATGAAACCTCCCCCCCTCCTGTCCCTTCCCCCTCCGAAGCCTAGGCGCACGTACCTCCACGCGAAATCGCCAATTATCGCAATGGCGCCCACCATCACTATCGCGAGCGTCGCGAACCTTATGTCGAAATTCGCGATGTGCGAAATCTCGTGCGCGGCCACCCCTTCTAGTTCCTCCCTCTTCATGTTCGTTATCAGCCCGCGGGTGAAAACGATGTGGCTGTTCTTGGGGTCCATCCCGGTCGCGAACGCGTTCATTCCCGCGTCCTCCATTATCCAGATTTTCGGCTGCGGAATCCCGGCTGCCATCGCCAGCCCTTCCACGACGTTGCGCAGGAAAGGCTCCTCGCCCTCGCGCAGCTCGTGCGCCCCGCTTACCGCGAGAATGACGCCCGCCCCGGCGCCGTAGGCGAAGAACACGTATAGCGCGACCAGCACTATCGCAATTGCCACGCCGTAGTCGCCGAGGCCTATTAGGTAGCCGGCTATCACGGCTCCTGCGAGCAGTATGCCTGACATGAACAATACCAGTATTATGGAATTCCTCTTGTTCGCGCCAATCGCGTCGAAAATGTTGACTTTCGCCTCCATGCCACCACTCAATTACGTAATGTGGAAATGAAAAATAAGGGAGAAAAAGGAAAAATCAGAACTTGACCTGCACCGCATCGCGCTGCGCCTCCTCTGTCTGGAAGAACTGCGTGGCCTTGAAGCCGAGCATTCCCGCTATGAGGTTGTTCGGGAACGTCATTATCGCGGTGTTGTACTCCATTACCGTGTCGTTGTACGCCATCCTCACGTATGAAATCTTGTTCTCCGTGCCCGCGAGCTCGTCCTGCAGGGCCTTGAAGTTCTCGTTGGCCTTGAGCTGCGGGTAGTTCTCCGCCACAGCGAAGAGCGACTTGAGCGCCCCTGTGAGCATGTCGTTCGCCTTCGCCCTCTCCCCCGGGCTTCCGGTCATGAGCGCGGCCCTGTATTTGGTGACATCCTCCAGCGTCCCTTTCTCGTGCTTCGCGTAACCCTTCACGGTCTCCACGAGGTTCGGAATCAGGTCGTACCTCCTCTTGAGCTGCACGTCTATCTGCGCCCAGGCGTTGTCTATCCTCACCTTGAGCTGCACTAGCCTGTTGTAAACCAGCACGAGCGCTATCGCGACTATGACAAGCACCACTACGAGCCCGAGCAACACGAGCAATAGAATGCCTCCTACACCTGCTGCAAGCATAACATATCACCTGCTGCATATTTGCAGGGTTATATTTATAGGTTTGACTTTCGCGCCTTCCGCACGTTTTTAAAACCATATATTACATTTATTGCAACATGCAGAAAACAATTCACCGGCCCCCAACCCCCGCGCCGGCGCAGAATCCGTTCGCCTCCAGGAAGCCGCGCCATGACGAGGACGCGCGGCTCGGCCAGATCGAGCAGCAGATGGGCATGCTCAAGGACCTGATGTTCACCTCCATAATCCCAATGACGAAAGAGGACGTGAAAGGCTCATTTTCGGTAATGCAGCGCGCGATGGAGATATTCGAAAGCAACGGCCTGGGGCCTGCGGAATTCTTCAAGGTCGTGCAGGCCGAGGAAACGATAACCCACCTCCCCGCAGCGGGCAAACCCGAACTCCACCTCGCGCTTTCGCCGGATGCCAAGTACGCGGTGCTCAGGGAGGCGCTGCGCCTCGCGCAGGAGGAAGGCAATTTTTCCGGCAAGCTGGGCGTGGTATTGCACACCTCGGAGGGTGACTACGGCGTGGATTTCGCGGTGGACAGGGTCGACCTCCGGCTCCTTCCGAACACGGCCGAGATGGCGGAAATCGCCAAAATGGTCAGAATGCACGCTGAGCAGAGCCACGGGCCGCTCGAAGAGTTCAGGGCCCGGGTCGCGGAACTGCGTGACTCCATGGTTTCCGCAGTGCTCTCGGACCCGAAAGCATACCTTTCATATTCCATGAAGATAAAATATAGCCAGGACGCGGACCTGATAAGCCTCAACGACGCCCTCGCGGACGTGCTCCTCAACGAGAACAGGTTCCAGCGCAAAATCGTGCACGAGGTGAGGCAGTCCGTCGCAACGGAGTTTATGTCCACCGATGAGCTCAACGCCATTTTCGAGATGATTTTCGCGCCGCGCGAGAACTTCGGCAGGCTCGTTTCGGTCTTCATTTCGGAAGTGAAAACGGAGAACGCGCGCAAGAGGGAGGCTCTCCGGCCCAAGGGCAGCGGGGCAGGCAGCGGAACCAGGAAGGTTTCAATAAACAGGGAGGGCTGCATAGCCAAGATGGAGCGCCAGATACGCACCGCCGTCTCCTCGGACATGAAGAGGCTGGCAAGCCGCGATCCGTTCGCGCATTTCAAGGTGAGGGAGCACGTGGAGCGCAACGGGGGCGCGTGCGCGCACATCGCAGTGCGGCTCTTAGAAAAAGGAATTACCGACATTTCGCCCGGGAGCCCGCAGCACCAGCACGAGATAAGGAAGCTGGTCGCCGAGCTCGCCTCGGGCAACGGCAGCGCGCCTGCGGGAATAGCCGAGCTGCACGCGATGTTTCTGGGAAACAAAACTCTTATTTAAAAAAGTTTGCGGACTTATACCTCTCACTGATTATATCAGGAAAACATTCATTTAGGTGGTTATTTGGGAGACAAGCCGAGGAAATGGAAGAAGAAGGGCAAGATGCGCTGGAAATGGGTAAAGAAGAAGCGCAAGCGACTCAAGAGGAAAATCAAGCGCCGAGTAGGCGAACTCTAAAAAGGGGCATACCGGAACGGTATAAGCTTGCCCCTTTTTACAACCCCGTCGTTTTATTTTATCAAACCGAGTTCGTGCGGCGCATAAAGCGCGCGCACGAACCATCGGCAAATCCAATGATTTGTCCGATACGCCTTCGATTTATCGAAGACGGGCATCGGCAAACTTTCTGTTTGTTTTTGATTTACCTTAGCAGCGCCTTTACCTTTTCCTCGTATTCCTTCACTAATTTTCCGGCCTTTTCCCCAGTCTTGGCCTCTGCAAAAACCCTCACGTAATCCTCGGTCCCCGACGCGCGGACAATAACCCACGAATCGGGAAAATTAATCCTCACTCCGTCCACCGCAACGACGT
>JAKANX010000013.1 GCA_021823425.1 Microcaldota archaeon | reverse complement strand
GGCTTCTCCCCCCGTGCCCGGTATGTTGTAATATGCGGCAGTGCCGTTGGTTCCGCAATATGGCACGTAAACCGAGCCTCCGGGGTGGTTGGCGAAACCCGTCAAGTCAAGAACCCGTTCGTTTATCACCATCCAGCAGTCCGAGGCGGTGTTGTGCTTTGCGACCTCTTCCATCGTCAGGGTTATGGCAGTTCCGTTTCCCGCCGGGTCTCCGAGGCCGGCGTTCTGCCCCCCTGCTTTCTGGGGGGGCGCGATATCCTGCGGATTGAACGTGCAGCCGGCCAGCAGGGCTGCCGCAAGGAAAATCATAACAAAAATGCTGGCAGTTGAAAAACGCATGGAATAAATTGCCCGCCCGGAGTTTAAATTCCTAACGCCCCTCGCTATTTAAGCCCTTCCGAACCATTCCATTAGCATGGATGAAAAACAGTTCAGGGACTACCTTTCCTCGTACACGGACGCGGAAAAGGCGCTCTCGGCCCCCATGCGGGACACCATACGCATCAACACGCTCAAAATTCCGAAAAAGGAGTTCATGGGGGTATCTGGCCTGAAAATGGAGCCCACGTTCTACGAAAACGGGTTCTACGCCGACGCAGGCCCCGGAGTGCGCCTCGGCGCCACGTGGGAGTATTTCCTCGGGTACATGCACACCCAGACGCTCTCGTCCATGGCGCCCGCGCTCGTGCTGAATCCGGGCGAGCGCGACATCGTGCTTGACGCGGCCGCGTCCCCCGGCTCCAAAACCTCGCACATGTCCATGCTCATGAACAACAAGGGCGCGATTCTGGCCAACGACGTTAACTGGGAGCGCGGCTCAGCGCTGTTCTCCAACATCGCCCGCCTCGGCGTCCTAAATGCAAAAGTGACGGTGCGCGACGCCACCCGCCTCGGAATCAACGCATATTTCACCAAGGCGCTCGTGGACGCCCCCTGCTCCTCGCTTTCCCAGCCCTACGCATACAAGAAATTCACCCCGAATCTCTCGTACGAAATCTCCAAGACGCAGATAAAGATGCTCTTTTCCTCGTACGACGCGCTCGCCGAAGGCGGCGAGCTCGTGTATTCCACGTGCACGTACGAGAAGGGGGAGAACGAGGAGGCGATAAAGCTCCTTCTGGAAAAGCGCGGCAGCGCCTCGCTCCAGCCGCTCGGAGTGGAATTCCCGCACGAGCCCGGGCTTTCCGAATACGGGAAAGAATTCAGGAAAGTGGCGCGCGTCTACCCGCAGCATTTTTCCAGCGAGGGATTCTTCATAGCAAAACTGAAAAAGGGGTCCGCATGAGCGCAAGCAGGAAACCCGATGTTCGGCAACGGCCGAACAGGCAGTCGCCGGAATGCCGGCGGCTGGAAACCGGAAACGGCCAGGAGGTCAGCATATGAGCCATGTCACCACGTTCAGGGAATATCTGCAAAGGCAATTCGGCGCCGAAGTCCCGAAGGAAATTGTGCTGAACGAGCAGGAGGGCGTGATACGCGCGTATTCCAAGACGCTCATGATGCTCAAGCCTTCCGGTTACATGGGCTTTGTCGCCGGCAAGGTCAGCACACGTGGAATAGAGGTGAAGAGCGAATTCGCACAGCTGCTCAGGAACCCCTCAAGGAACGTGCTCGCCCTTGACGAGGCGCAGGCAAAGGCGTTCGTGGAATCCGAATCCGTCGCAATTGCGGAGCAGGGCGAAGGCCTGCGCATAGCCAAATTCGGCAGGCACGTGCTCGGGGTCGGAATACTCAAGGCAGGAAGCCTTCATCCCGATTTCATAGGCAAGGGAAGGAAGCGTGTTGAGAATTCCATAAATCCTTAGCGCCTCTTAGCCCGCCAAAACCCAAAAAGATAAAAGCCGCGGAGCAGCAGGCTTTAGCGGTATCCGCATGAAAAACCTGCCAATACTCGCATCAATCGCTTCAATTGCGCTCCTTTTGCTCGCAGGCTGCACCGCCGGCCAGCAGCCCCCGGAATACATCTTGTCTTACTCGCTTCCGTCCGCGATAACCCCGTATGCGTGGGAAAAGACGCTCGTCCTTTACCCGAACGCTACTCTTGCGCGCGTTTCATCCCGCTGGGACAGGAACCAGACCACGGACTCCATAATCCTCACTTCGGATGAATTCGCGCGCGTGCAGGCGTTGATTGCCAACGCAACCGCATCCGGCCTCTCGCCCGTTTACAGGAAACCGGGCGGCCCGGCAGTTGGCTCCACGGGCTACGCCCTGAATTTCACCATGGGCGGCGCGCCCAAGCGCATAGAGGTGGAGCCCGGAGCGCCCGTCCCCCAAGCGCTTGCTGCGCTCACAAACGGGCTCAGCGCGCTCGAGCGCCGCAGGATGGGCGGGCTGGAAGGGGAATTCTGCGGCGGAATCGCAGCGTTTCCGTGCGCGCAGGGGCTCAGCTGCCGCCTTGAGGGCCAGTACCCTGATGCCGGCGGAGCGTGCAACATCGGCGGCTAGTTCTCTAACCTTTAAAACCTCAACCGAGCATCTATCCTACGATACGCTATGCAAGAGGACAAGGACAGGGAAGACTTCATTGAAAGCGGCAAACTCGCCGCGAAAGTCCGGGAGGAATCAAAAAGCCTGATAATGGTAGAGGAATCCCTGCTTGACATAGCGGAAACGGTAGAGCAGATGATTCTGCAGGAAGGGGCGAAATGCGCGTTCCCCCTCAACATTTCCGTGAACGAGCAGGCTGCCCACTTCACCCCTGAAACAGGGTGCCTGCTCATGCTCGGCGAGAACGACGTTGTGAAAGTGGACCTGGGCGTTTCCATAAACGACGCGCTCACGGACACCGCGTACACCGTGGACCTTTCGGGAAAGCACGGGAAGCTCGTGGAGGCGAGCGCAACCGCGCTCGAGAACGCGATCAAGCTCATGAAGCCGGGCACGCGCATCGCGGAAGTCTCGGCAACCATAGAGGAGACCGTTAAGTCCTTCGGCTTCCTTCCCATTTCCAACCTCACCGGCCACATGATAAAGAAGGGCCTGCTGCACGCAGGCGTGGAGGTTCCGAACGTGCGCACCGCGATGCCCTACGTGCTCCGGGAAGGCGACATATTCGCGATTGAGCCGTTCGCCAGCTCGGGAAGCGGCCTCGTGCAGGACACGGACCAGGTGGAGATATTCTCGCTCATAAACCCGAAGCCGCTCAGGCTTCCGCAGGCGCGCAAGATACAGGAGCAGATAATGCGCGATTACCGGCTCCTTCCGTTCGCGCAGCGCTGGCTGGACTCCGGGAATTCGCGACTGATGGTGAACACCGCGCTCAAGGAAATGATGGCCCAGCGCGTAGTAATCTCATATCCTGTGCTCAAGGATTCCGGTGACGGGCTCGTGAGCCAGGCAGAGCACACGATACTGGTCGGGGAAGAGCCGCTGGTGCTCACAAAATGAGTTTCCAGTTTCCAGTTTAGAGTTTGGTGCGTGATTAAGATGGCAGACACAAAGCGCAAGTATTATTCCCAGCTCGTGGAGCTGCTGCGGAAAGCCGACGTCGCGGTGGAGGTCGTGGATTCCCGATTCATAAAGGAGACGAGGATTGAGAAACTGGAGGGAAGGTTCGGGAACAAGATGCTCATAGCCGCGTCAAAGTCCGACCTCATTCCCAAGGAGAGGCGCGAGCCCGGCTACCTTTATTTCAGCACCCGCTCGCGTGAAGGAATAAAGGAAATACTCGCCAAGGCGACCGAAATCGGGAAGAAGAACCCGTTCAAGCGCACCAAGGAAGTAAAAATGGTGATATTTGGCATTCCCAACGTAGGGAAATCCTCGCTGATAAACGCGCTGAGGAAGAAATACGCCGCAGTGACCGGGTTCCGCGCCGGGCTCACGCACGGCCCGCAGTGGATACGCGTTTCACCTGATCTGATGCTGTGCGACACCGCCGGGGTCGTGGACCTGCACGAGAACGAGGAGAGCATGGCGTTGAAGAGCGCGCTTGACGTCACCGAGCTCAAGAGGCCCGAGCAGATAGCCGCAAAGCTCATAGCGAAGGCCGCAGCGCTCCCAAAAAACCCGATAACGAAATATTACGGGATAGAAAAGGCCGAGGACGCGGAAGACACCCTCATTCAAATAGCGAAAAAGAGGGGCCTCCTGCTCAAGGGCGGGCAAGCCAACGTAGCGGAGGCCGCGATGGTGCTGGTGCGCGACTACCAGAAGGGAAAATTCATAATCTGAAAAGAAAAATCGGGCTCGGCAGGAATGTCGGTTTCCAGTTTTCCGTTTCGTGTTCCGTCCGAAACGCGAAGCACAGGGCCGGAAACTTTCGAACCCGCAACCTCCCGGTTCCCACCAGTGTTTCCAGTTTTCCGTTTTGGGTTCCGCCGTTGGAGCGAAACCGGAAACTCTAGGCTGGAAACGGTTTTGAGAACCACCAGGCCACAATTAGCCTGGGGCTGACCGAAGCCGGGCGCGCTATCCGTTGCGCCACGAGCCCTGCATATTTATTGGATTTCATGCTTTTTAAAGTGATAATCCGCAATTGAATCCATGGACGAAAAGGAGCGCTCGGAAAAGGACTTGGAAAAGCTCAAGGAAATAATCGCCTACTTTCGGGGCCAGCCATTTGCCAAGAAATATCCCGCGCAGCTGGACTTCTCAACCTCGTACTGGAAGGACGCCGAGCACTATCATGAAAAGGGCGACTATTTCACCTCGTTCGGGTGCGCGAACTACGCGTACGGCATCTTGGAGGGCGTTATCCTCAGGGAGAAGGGAAAGACATTCCACGAGCTCTCTGAAAAATAGCTACTTTCCCAGTATCGTGGTGCCAGCATTCGTTATCTCGCTGGCAATGCCGAGGCTCATTATCCCCAGGCCCGCGACAGTAACGAGATTTTCCGAGCCGGCAGGCACGAGTCCGGATGTCAGGTTGGAAGCTGAATTGGCCGGCATGGTCGCGCCCAGGCCCGCGAGCGCCGCGCCTCCGACTATCGCACCCTGGCTGAAGAGTCCCATACGTTGGTTTGGCCCGCCGTTGTTTAAATAGATTTGGACGCGATAACCTAGCCATGCAGCTGAAAAAGTCCGTTCGCCCTGCAGGACGACCAGCTTTCCTCACTATGAGGAAATCCCTCGGCCAGAATTTCCTCAACGACAAGAACATTCTGGCAAAGGAGGCCCGCCTCCTTGAAGCCGGGGGAAAAACCGTGCTGGAAATCGGCCCCGGGGACGGAAGGCTGACCGAGCAGCTCCTGATTGCGGGCGCGAAGAAAGTAATCGCGGTGGAAAAGGACCCAAGGATGGCGGAAATCCTGAACAACCGGTTCGCAGGAAAGCCTGTGGAGATAGTGAACGGGGATTTCCTTGAAACCAACCCCGCGCAGTTCAAAATAGACCGGATAGCCGGGAACATCCCCTACTATATCTCCAGCCCCATAATCTTCAAATTGAAGGAATTCTCGTTCGAGGCGGCAATACTGATGGTCCAGGACGAATTCGCGAGGAAAATGGTCACAAAGCCCGGAGAGCCGGGCTACGGAAGGCTGAGCGTGACATCCCAGCTCTTCTACGAAGTGAAATACGTCCAGAAAGTCCCCGCATCACTGTTCACTCCAGCCCCGAAGGTCAATTCCGCGATGATTATGCTGAAAAAGACCGGGGTGGAGGTGGACGAAAACGCGGAAAACGTGATACGCGCGCTCTTTTCGCACAAGAACAAGACGGTGCGCAACGCCCTCCTGGACTCGGGCTACGAAAAAGCCCGCATTGAGGTGTTGGGCGCGCCCATGCTGGGAATGAGGCCCGCAAAGCTCGCGCTAAGGGAGATTTTGGAAATCTGCAGAAAATTGGAATGATAGGAAATAAATAAAAATAAAAAAAGAAGCCTGCGCTTCGTCAGTCTACGCCCTTGCGGACCTAGAACCTGCTCGGCTTGTGCTTCTTGTAGCAGTCCCTGCAGTAAACAGGCCTGCCCTCTTTCGGTTCGAAGGGTACTTCGCACGCTGCTCCGCAATCAGAGCACGTTGCAGGATACATTTTCCTGTCGCCGCCAAATCCTCCGCTTCCCATTGCCATATTTTCACCTATTTGTTTAGAAACCTACTTCAGAATTAGGAGATTTTACTCTACTACTCTGCTCTCGGCGCACCCGCTTGGGGCGCTCTCTAAACTGTAATAATATACGAAACCCGTGTATATAAAGCTATGTATTTGCACGAAAAACGTCCTATTTGCACAAATGCGCCCCTATGCCCAGAAAATCTTGGTCCTCGTCCTCATGACGATGATGCGCGTGCCCGTCCCCTCGGCCTTGAGCCTGCGCCGAAGCTCTAAGTCGTTGGTGCAGACAATCGTCTTGGGGTGCGCCTTGCAGTACTCCACTATCCATTCGTCCCCGTCGGTGAGCGGCGAGGGGATTACCTTGATTTTGTTCCGCCGAATGGCCTCAAGGGCGACCCGGGCGGCTATTCCCGCCTTGCCCCTTCCGCTAGCCAGCCCCCGCACTTCCGCGACTATGGGCTCGCCGACCACGAGCTCGTGCGCTGTGTCCACGAGCTTGTCCAGCTCGGCCATCACGTTTATCTTGAACTGGTGGGGTATTAGCAGGAAGTTCGTGTCCAGCACCACGGTCTTTGTTTCGTCGTCGTCCATAGTTTTCAGCCCGCGATGTTTTCCGCCATCTTTCCTGCGTCGAATTCCTCTATGTCCCCGTAGCCCTGCCCCGTCGTCACGTAGAGCACCGGCACGTGGGTGACCTTGGAAATTGAAATGACCGTCCCGCCCTTGGCGTCGCAGTCCAGCTTGGTGAGTATCACGCCGTCCAGTTTCAGTTCCCTGTTGAACGACTCAACCTGGCTGATTACCGAGTTTCCGGCCACGCTCTCGGCCACGTAAACCTTGATTTCCGGGCTTATCACGCGCGCCATCTTCTTGAGCTCGTTGAGCAGATTGAGGTTGGTCTCCTGCCTTCCCGCAGTATCAATAAGGACGACGTCTATTCCGTGCGCCTTGGCGTGGTTCACCGCGTCAAACGCGACCGAAGTGGGGTCCGCGCCGTACTTGCCCTTGATGACCTTTATGCCGAGGCGCTCGCCATGTATCTCCATCTGCTCTATCGCGGCCGCCCTGAATGTGTCCGCGGCAGCAATTACGACTGTAAACCCGGCCTGCTTGAGCAGGTTCGCGACCTTCGCGATTGTGGTGGTCTTGCCGCTCCCGTTCGGGCCAGTGAACATAACCTTCACCGGCCTTGCTGAAATGGTTTTCACCTGCTCCACAATCGGAGTCCCGGCGTTCTCGGACATTATGCTCTTTATTGAATTGAGGAACACTGATGCTATTTGAGCCTGAAGCTCGCTCTTTTTCACCTTCTTTCCGACGAGCTCGCGCCTGAGCTCGCCCTTTATCTGCTCCGCCACTTCAAGCGCGACGTCGCCCTCAAGCAATTCCATCTCGAAATCGTCAAGCGCCGAGGAAACGTCCTTTTCGCTCAGCTCCACCTCGCCTGAAAATACCGATTTTACCTGGGTGAGTATGCTCAGCCTGACCTTATCCTCCTTCTTCTCGGCCGGAACGTGCTTCTTTTGCTGCGCAGGCTTGGTTTCCTTGGGAATTTGCGCCGGAGCCTCTGTTTTTGCTTCGGCCGCCTTGGGCTGCACAACCTTCGGTTCAGCAGGGGCATGGGGAATATGAACCGGTTTTTTCTCCCCGTGAACAGGATGCGGATGCACTTTCGTTTCCCTCCCTTCCCTAGGCTTTATGAGGTCCAAAATCCCCCTGGGTTCCTCCGTTTTCGCCTCTGCCTTGGGTGCAGCAACAGTTTCCTTTGCAGGTTTGGGAACCGGGGCAGCCTCCCCAGTTTTCTCCTCGGTTTTGGGCGCGGGCTTGGCCTCTTTCTTCGCTTCCGCAGCCTTGGGCGCAGTTGCAGCCTCGGCTTTCTTTTCCGGGGGCTTAATCTCCTCTTTATTCTCAGGCTTGCGCTCAGCCTTCTCCTGAATTGGCTCGGGCTTTGCCTTTTTCTCCTCATGCGCCTCCTTGCGCTCAATCTTCTCAGAAACAGCCTTCTGCTCTTCCTTCGCAATTTCCTTTCCGGGCTCAGCCTCGCCCTTGCCCGCAATCTTGTCCACGAGCCCGGTAATCTTCTTCTTGAGGAAATCGAACATATTTACCTTTTTCCGCCGGCGCTGTTGAACCGCACGTTCATCGCGTCCAGCTTCCCGTTGACGTCCTGCAGCTTCACGCTTATCTTGTCGAACTCCTGCCTGAGCTTCTCCACCGCCTTCTCCGTAGACGCAATCCTCTTCTTGACCTCCTCAATCGCCTCGTGCTTCTTGAGGTTCATCATGTACCCTCCGCCTATGGGAACGAGCACCTCGGTGGAGGAGATGCGCGCGCTCACCATGGAGCCGCCCCCTATGGGAACGAACACCGAGTCCTCCTTGAGCGCCTCAACCGCGCGGAGCGAGTTTGAGAGCTCCACGGCGGTCATGGATATCCTCTCTATCTCGTTCTCTAGGAGGCGCAGCTGCTCCGCGTAGAGCCTCGCCTCGTACATCATGCGCTGCGATTCGTCGGCCATTTTCACTGCACCTTGGCAACGGTTTCAATCTTGACCTTCTTCCTGTTCACTCCGTTGGTTGAGCCGAAAAGCGAGTACACCTTCTCCTTGGCGTGGTTCTCGCTCTGCGCCTCGACCTCCTTGGTGAACTTCCTGCTCCCGTTCGGGATTGCCACCGTTCCGCTTACCGTAAATTTCATCCAATCACCTATCCTACTTTTGTTCCCGGAGCGATTTCCTTCTCCGTTGTCAATATAACTATCTCCTCGTCCCCTGCCGCAAGGAGCATCCCCTGCGACTCTAGGCCGGCCAGCTTCCTGTAATCCAGGTTCGCTATTATCACTATGTTCCTCCCGATCACGTCCTCGGGCCGGTAGAATTTCGCGAGCCCCGCGATTATCTGCCTCTTCTCGATCCCGATGTCCACGAGCAGCCTGAGGAGCTTGTTCGAGCCCTCCACGGGCTGCGCCTCGAGCACGCGCGCGACGCGCAAGTCCAATTTGGCGAAATCCTCGTATGCGACCATTTGAAAAGCCTCATATGTAGCCGAGCGCTCCCTCCACTTTTCCCAGCTCGTAGCCCGTGCTCGCGTCCCCTGCGACGAAATTCCTGCTGTTGTGCACCACTCCGATTCCAACGAACCCTGCGCCGGTGTTCAGCGTCCCCTTGTCCCCCGGGACCCTGAGCGCGTCCGAAAGCGAGGCCATCTCCTGCTCGTTCGCGGCGTAGTGCGCCAGAAAGCCCTTGTTGGACGCAAGGCACGCGCTTCCCACCGTGGTGAATTTCGCGACCGTGAGCGGGACTATTTCTATTCCGAGCGCGTCCTCCATCCTCTTTTTCTCGGCCGAATCCACGTGCGGGTTTATCACGCCGCCCTTGTCGTTCACGCACAGGTTGTTTCCGTGCGCGTTGTTCAGCTCCTTTGAGACATGGACGTTGAGCCCTGCCTTCTTGAGCGCCGCCAGTTCCCGCGGCTCTATTACGTTCGGCGCAACCACGCCGTTGTTGTTCATCGCGGTGTAAAGCCCGAGCAGGTTGGAGCCGGCTATGGTAAGCTGCACGGCCTCGACTCCGAGGCCCGCCTTTATCGCCTCCATGTTCTTGGGCTGCGCGTCCACCGGAGCCAGGGCTACGCTGTCGTTCGCCCTGAAAAAGAGCCCCAGGAACGGGTTTCCGTAGTACGCGGACTTTATCATCTTGCTTCCTCTACTTCTTCGCCTCCGCAGGCGCGTCCGCCTTCGGGGCCGCGGGCTTTGCCTTGGCCTCCTTGGGCTTGGCTTCCGCAGCCTTGGGCGCCTCAGCCTTGGCTTCGGGCTTTGCCTCCTCCTTCGCCTCGGCCTTCTCCTCCTTCTTCGGCGCGGGCTTCACGATTTTCTCGTCTACGAGGTATGCCTCGGCCATGCCTTCCTCCTTCACGATTTTCACCTTCACCCTGCGCGGAGGCTTCTGTATCCCCCTTGCCCAGAGAACGGAGTTGAGCGCGTTGGAAACGCGGACTTTGTCATTTGCGACCTTGCTGTGCCTTGAAACGAACGCCTGCACTATGGAGACCGCCCTTCTCGCGCGCTTTGTCCTTATGTAGTCGAACGCCTTGCCCAGCGGTATCGTGTATATCTTCTCGTCTGCCATATCATCACCATCTGATCGTTATCAGTTCCCTGTTTCGGGTTCCGCCTACCATTTCCTTGCCTGGAGCTTCTGCGTCCTCCAGGTCCTGCGCTTGGAATTCTGCGTGACCTTCCTCTTGGTCCTCACCGCCACGAAGACCGGGAGCCTGCGGTTCTGCCGCGTGGCCTTGCCCAGCCTCTTTTTCTTCATAAGCGTCTTCTTCGTCATATAATCACCGGTTTCCAGTTCCGAGTTTTCAGTTTCGTTCATTTCCTGTCAAACGTTATTTTGGTCTCCTTCTCCTGCCCCCGCATGCGCCGGAGTATGAGCAGCAGCTCCTTGTTCCCGAGCCTCCTTCCGAGGCGCTGGTAGATGCTCACGCACCCCTGCACCGCGCTCAGGTAGAGCTCCGGGCTCGCGACCTTGACATTCATCATCCTGTCGTACGCTTCGTCGTCGAGGACTGTGCGCAGGGTCGCCTTGACCTGCTCTTCCTGCTGCTGGCCCCTCTGCATCTCCTCGAGCTTCTTTTTCCTCGCAAGCTCAAGCTCGTCTGCCATCGGCCATCAGCCCTTCTTGACCTCCTTGGCCGCGCCGTCGAGGAGTTTGCGGCCCTTGGCCGAAAGCTTGCGCCCGCGCACCAGGCCCTTGTCAACCTTTTCCATGAGCCCGGCCTTTTCAAGGGCCTGGAAGGCCTTCCTTATCGTGGAGCCTCCAGCGCGCCTGTGCCTGTTGGGCTTAACCCCGCGGTTCTTCTTCCCGCCGAAGTGGAGCCTGAGCCTCTGCACGCCGATCATGTTCCTGATGTACGCCTGCCTCATTATGGAGGCGCACCTCACGAAGAAGAAATCCTCCTGCTCAGGGGGCCTCTCGTTGTGGGCTCCGCTCTTGACCAGCCCGACGAATGCCGGCTGGGCCACTCCTATTCCCTTAAGCTTCTCCGCGACCTTCGCGTTGAGCTTGTTCGCGTCTACATCCAATGCACTTGCCATCGTATCCTTCCTCTCTTCATAGTTGTAACACTAACCTTCGCTTGCCTTTACGCCGTGGAACTGACTCAAAAACAGCACGAACCTTGGTAATTCGCACTAGTCCCAGCCGCCTGTGGCGGCTGTCTGCCCGACTGCAAGTCGGACATGGTTGGGAATAATATTTAAGAAAGAAACCCTTAAAAAGCAATTCTTTAGTTGCAAACCGTGATTATACGTGGCACTTTGCTCGTTTATTAATTTTGCACCTGCATTTTACAATATGGTCAACGATAGGAAGCGGTTTGAATCCTTTTTGCACTCCGTAAATCTCGTTAAGTACAGAGAGCTTTATAACCCCATAAAAATCGTTGAAATGGACCTGGATAGGAATATTCATGCCCTCTCGCTCCTTTACCGGATTTATTGGAGCGAGCGCATTTTCCTTCCATACGAGGATTTTTACAATCGTTACCTTAAGGAGAAAAAGACCGAGCTTGAAGCTTTCAGGACCAAAATCCAGATGTGCGAATCCTGTTTTTACAAAGGTCTGCCAGCGAGGATCTACAGGACATGGGCAAGCATCATCACCCAAATCCAGGGGGCATACGTTGCCGAAGGCATATTCGGGTCCGGAAGCGTTGAGATGTCCGAAGAATTGGACCACAAAGGGGCAGACTTCAGGATCACTTACAACGGCAGCATAATCAACTGCCAGGTGAAAAAGGAAAGTTACAGCCGCGAGGTGCGGCAACCCAAGAAAGGCAAGGCAAAGCTGGATGGGGAATGGCTCGAAATCGGGTATTTCGTGCCGCCAGGGGATGTTTTTGAAAACCCCCGGAAGCTTGACGGTAGTTACAAAAAACCATATTTGCGTTTTAAGTCTGATAAACGCCTAGAGCGATTGCCTAACGGGTTCGTAATTTTCACAGACCTGCTTTTTGTTCCGCTGAAGAAAAAGTTATCTGGCTAGAGCTTCGTCTGTGCAAGTTCGCTTCTTATCCTTTCTTCGGCAATCTTGCAGTATTCCTTGTTTATCTCGAAGCCTAGGAAATTGCAGCGGTTCTTTATCGCGGAAACGCATTCGGAGCCGCTGCCGACAAAAGGCACCAAGACGGTGTTATCCCGGTTTTTCGCCGCCTTTATCAGCACGTCGCATAGTGCTAGGGGTTTTTGGGTTGGATGCTCCACTCCCTCTACCCTCCCGGCCCCCCCTGCGAGCGCCGGGATTGTTATGACATCCCTGGGAAGTGCGCCTTTCTCATGCGCCACATAAACCGTCTCCTTCCCGCTCCCGAATCTGCTTTTTGTTCCTGCTCTTACATGGCCAGCCGCGTTTTTCAGGTATGCTTCGGTATATGGGACGCGGACGTCATCTCTGTTGAAATCCGGGCGGTCATCCTTCCAGCAGCAGATAATGCTTTCGTGGCTTCTCTGCCAAAAATTGAGGGACGGCACCGTCTTGTTCGTATAATGCCACACCAGCCATTTCTTATTGAGTTTTTCCGGAAGCCTGACAAATATGTGCGCTAGCGTCTCACTGAATCCATAAATGTACATGGTGCCCCTAGGCCGCAGTATTCTAGTGCATTCGGCGATCCACAGGTCGCTCCATTCCAAATACGCCGTAAGACTACCCCACTGCCGATCCCATTTTTCCTTTATTGCCCTGAAATATGGCGGGTCGGCTATGATTATTTGACATGACCCGGAAGGCACCTTTTTCAACCCTTCGAGCGCATCAGAATTATATACGCGATTCGTCACTAAGACGCCCGGAAGGGCAGTTTCCACGATTTTCATTTTCCTCCTCTTTTGATTCCCATGCGCTCATCCAGCTTTGTTTGGATAAAACGGGACAGGTTTATACAATTTTCCTCTATGAACGTTGCCTGATCCTGCCGCACGGTAATAGTTTTTACCTTGAACGGCTTCCCATGCTTCGTCTTTGGCATATTCTCGTAACCTTCTTCAAATAAATATTTATGATATTTATGATAAATATTTTTAAATCCACCGCTTGCCGAAAGCGCATTTAAATATACGGAAACTGAAATCCAATTTGGTGGTAGGATGAAAAGACTGTTCGCTCTTCTTGCCTTGGCGTTGGTTCTCCTCGCAGGCTGCACGCAATACTCGCAGCCGCCCGCCTCCAACGGGACCGGAAGCGGCAATAACAGCACTACCGTGCAGGCAGGCACCCAAACCGTTTCAATGAGCGGATTCGCGTTCAAGCCCGCGGCCCTCACCATTGCTGCTGGAACGACGGTGCGCTGGACGAACCACGACCCCTCGCCGCATACGATTACATCTGACGACGGCACGAGCTTCTCATCGGGCACGCTTTCGCAGGGCGCGGCCTTCGAGCACACGTTCGGCGTTCCGGGCACGTACGCCTACCACTGCTCCATACACCCGGGCATGCAAGGCACGATAATCGTGCAATGAATATCAGAAAACACTTAAACCTGCCTTGGCTAATGTTATCCAGTGATTAACATGGCTAATTATGACCTCATTATAATCGGCGCAGGCCCTGCAGGCCTCACCGCCGCGCTCTACGCATCGCGCGCGGGGCTCAAGACCCTGGTGGTGGAGAAAGGGGCGGCCGGAGGCCAGATTGCCACCACCGCGGTGATGGAGAACTGGCCCGGGACCGAGTCCATATCAGGCCCGGCTCTCACCGAGGCGATGGCAAAGCACGCGAAAAAGTTCGGCGCCGAGCTCCTGGAGTTCACCGAAGTGACCGGAATCGAGATCGAGGGCCCGGTAAAGAAAGTCCATACTGTGAACGGCACGTTCGAGGCCAAGGCGCTCATAATCGCGACCGGGAACAGGGAGAAGAAGCTCGGCGTGCCCGGCGAGGCCGAGTTCAAGGGCAAGGGAGTGAGCTACTGCGCGACCTGCGACGCCCCGTTCTTTCGGGAAAAGGACGTCGTCGTAATCGGAGGGGGCAACTCGGCGCTCGAGGAGGCCCACTACCTCGCCAAATTCGCCAAAAGCGTCACCGTAATTCATCGCCGCTCGCACTTCCGCGCCGACAAGGCGGTGGAGGAGAAGATACGCGCCGAGCCGAAAATCAAAATAGTGCTGGATTCCACAGTGGAGGCAATTGTCGGCGCAAAGAAGGCCGAGGGCGTGCGGATGCTCAACACAAAGACCGGCAAGGCCTCCGAACTCAAATGCGACGGCGTGTTCATATACGTGGGCATGATTCCGAACAGCGAGCTCGTCGCTGGAAAAGTCGCGCTGGACAAGTACGGGTGCGTAATAACCGACGCGGACAGGAACGCGAGCGCGCCCGGGGTTTTCGCAGCAGGCGACGTGACGCACGGCAAGGTCAAGCAGGCCGTAACCGCGGCGGGCGACGGCGCGATAGCGGCGGTGATGGCCGAAAAATACATGGAGGGTGAATAGTTGCTCTACCTCCTCGCAGCCATCGTAGTCGCGTTCATCCTCCAATTGCTCATACCGGGCTTCACGGACCTGTTCATACTGGACCCGTCGCACCCCGAGCAGGTTTGGAGGATAGTCTCATCCATTTTCCTGCACGGCGGCATAGAGCACCTCTTCTTCAACGCCCTCTCGCTCTTCTTCTTCGCGCCCGTGCTTGAGCGCACGGTCGGCAAGTCGGAGATGTACAAGATATTCTTCCTCGGCGGCATCATAGGAAACCTGCTATACCTGGGATTCGCGTACGTCGGCATAATCCCCATGATTCCCGCGCTCGGGGCCAGCGGCGCGATATACGCGATAATGGGCGCCGTCGCGCTCTTCAACCCCGATGCGACCGTGTACATCTACTTCTTCCCGATGAAGATGAAGCACGCGGTCCTGCTTTGGGTGGCGATAAACCTCTTCTACATCACGCCTCTGGGCACCGCCAGCGGCATAGGCGGCGCTGCGCATCTCGGAGGGCTCGCCTTCGGCTACTTCTACGCCCGATACCTCCGCGACCAGAACGGGATGGGCTGGTCGTTCTACTGAGCACCCGGCTGTTCCCTGTTTCGGGTTCCGCGTTCTTATATATACATTTATATACTCATTCACACATAATTAATCCTATGGATTCCAGGTGCGCAAACCTTCCCAAGTGCTGCATGGTGGAGCATTCCATGCCCGCGCACGCAAAGGAGAAAGGCCCCCGGATAATTTCCACCGTGAGGATTCCCAGGAACGAGTTTTTCGCATTCTCGGAAAAAGACAAGGCGCTCCTTTACGACCTCGCGGGCGCGAGGGAGGAGCGCGCGGACGGCCGCAAGGCCCCGCTCAAGGAGATACAGGACAACTTGGACGGCGCGTCGGCCGTTTCGTTCTACATCGCGCAGGGAATCCACAGGCTTCCGCGCATGTTCTATTCCGTCGGCGACCCGAAGTTCTTCCCGGACAACAACGTGTGCGGCATGCTGAACGTGGTCTACAGGGACAACCTCCTGCGCATGAGCCCGGGAGGGCCGCTCGAGCACAGCGAGCTGAGCCTGCGCGCGGAAAACGACATAATAGGAATCCCCCTCATGAACGGCAAGGAAAAGCTCGGCATGATCGTCGTGGAGGGCCACGAGGACAAGCACTTCTCGCTCAAAGGGAGGACCGAGATGCCCTTCATCACGCGCTACCTTTCCGACATCGCCAATTCCTACAAGGACATGATGAACGGCTGGTTCAGCCCGGTTACGGGGCTGCTCGCGCGCAGCGCGTACGAGAGCGAGATAAGGCCGAGCATGGCAAAGTGGCTTGACCCCGCGAGCGAGCACTCCAAGTACAATTTCGCGGTCCTTTCGGTGGACCTCGACAGGTTCAAGGCGATAAACGACACGTTCGGCCACCAGGCGGGCGACAGGGTGCTCTGCACCGCCGCGGACGTCATGCTCAAGAACACGCGCAACGCCGCGATGTACAAGGGCGCGATAAGGAGCTACACCGACTGGGTGGTCCAGTGGGGCGGGGACGAGTTCCTCATCGTGCTCCAGAACGCGGGCATCTTGGAGGCGCAAATCGTCGCCGAGAGGCTGCGCGTCGCGCTCTCCAACGTGGGGCACGAGGGCGAGCACATAAAGAAGAAGACCAATGCATCAAGGACGATATCCGCGTCAATAGGCATCCTGACCTCCGACATAATCCGCAGGGCGATGGCGCACGACCAGGACTTCGACTTCAGCAAGCTCCTTGACAGGATAGTATACATGTCCAAGGGCCCGAGGAACGCGGTATCCTACATGCATGGCGGCGACATAGTGACCGTGCGCGGCGGGAAAACCGTCAAGAACACGCCCTACAGGGAAGCCAAGCAGGCCTGAGCCTGATTCAGGAAATGAACGCCTCCAGCTCCTTTTTCGCCACATCATCGGCCATCTGCTTGGGAGGGTGCTTCATCAAATAAGCGGAAGGCCCGATTAGCGCTCCCCCAACCTTCCTCTCAAGCGCGACCTTGGCAATCCTGACCGCGTCCGCGATTATCCCGCCCGCGTTCGCCTTGTCGTCAACTTCCAGCTTGATGTCCAAGTCGTAAGGCACGTCCGCCCACATCCTTCCGTGGAGGTGCATGAACGCAATTTTCGTGTTCCCGAGGAACTGCACGTAGTCCGACGGCCCGATGTGGATTTTCCTCTCGTCCAAGGGAACCGCGAGCTGGCTCTGCACGCTCTCGGTCTTGGAAATCTTCTTGCTCTCCAATCTTTCCCGTTCGAGCATGTTCTTGAAGTCCGTGTTCCCACCGACGTTGAGCTGGTATGTGTGCAGCAGGTCCGCGCCCCTGTCCGCGGTAAGCTTTGCGAGCACCCTGTGCACTATGGTCGCGCCGAGCATCCCCTTCATGTCGTCTCCAATTATCGGGAGCCCCGCCTGCGCGAACCTCTTCTCCCATTTGGGGTCCGAGGCTATGAAAACCGGAATCGCGTTCACCATCCCGCACTTGGCCTTTAGCGCAACCTCTGCCCAGAACTCGGTCGCCCTCTGGCTCCCCACCGGAAGGTAATTGACCAGAATCTCGGCGCCGCTTCTCTTAATCTCGTCAAGTATCTCCTTTTCCAGCTCCGCCGCCGGCCTCTCCTTGACCG
>JAKANX010000102.1 GCA_021823425.1 Microcaldota archaeon | reverse complement strand
GGCCTCGCCTATTATCACTTCAACGGACCGGTACATCACGCCCTCGTAGTCGCACTTCCCGCAGCCCTTCCCGTTGCAGGCCCTGCACGTCCACTCGCTCTGCGCGATGTCCGTGCGGAATTTCCTGTACCTTCCGAAAATGAAAAGGTCGGCATTCTCCAGCCGCACTTCCCCATTGTTGAAATCGAACGTGATTTTCCCATCCGCTTTCACGAAATCGTAGTCCAGCCCCGTTCTTTTCACGAGCCCCGCGGCTATCCTCCGATTGAAGTCGTTCTTCACGCTCTCGCCGAGCCCGCGGTCCCACGCCTCCTCCTCGGCGGCCATCATCTCCCTGGGGATGTTCGTGCTGATTGAGAATTTTTTCCATTCTTTCGGAATCCGCGCAGCCGCGCCATCCACCATCCCCCCCAGCCTTGCGGACGAGCCCCTGCACAGGCCGCACTTCTCGTCCGGCGCGGCATTAACTCCTTTGGCGTTGTTCCTTGAAATGCAGTATCCGCACAGTTCCATCATCGGTTTAAGGTCCCAACAAAATAAAAAGTATTATAATTCTCGACAGGCACGCTTATGCGGGTGAGCCCATGATTTCAAGGAAGGTTACGGTATTCTTCGCCGCATTGCTGATAATCGGCGCCGCGTTGCTGTTTTCGCTCGCAAGCGCGCAGCCGCAGGGCGAGAAGCTCGTGCTGTACAACAACTTCGCGTACTACGAGCAGAACGCGAAAGTCTCGGGCAGCCCGGTATCGTTCGACCTTCCTGACGGAGTGGAGCGCGACTCCGTAAAGCTCAAGCTCGCGTCCGGCTACGTGCTCAGCCAGTTCGTGAAGGAGGCGAACTACACCAACAGCTACGACCTCCTCAAGGCCTACGTGGGCAAGGACGTTTCAATCTTCGACGACAAGGGGAACGAGGTCAAGGGCACGCTGCTGAAATTCGACGGCAAGGCCTACGTGAAGGCGACCGACGGCCTCTACGTGATAACGCCCAACTATTACCTGCTTCCCGGATTCTCCGGGAACGTGAGCGACGCGAACGCGAGCGTGGTCTTCCAGCTCAATTCAACTGCGAGCGACGCGCGCCTCACCTACCTCCTGGACTCCATTTCCTGGAGCCCGGACTACACGCTTTACCTGAACGGCGGCCGCGGGACGCTCTCGCTCTACGGCGCAATTGACAACACCGCCAAGGACTACGACAACGTTTCGCTCTCGCTCTTCTACGGGCAGGTGCGCAGGGTGAGCAGGGGCTACTACTACCCCGCGTACGATTACGCCAAGGGCGTGGCCAACGCCATGGAAACGGCCGGCGCCGCTCCATCGGCACCGAGCTACACGCCCTCGGCGGTTTCCGAGTTCTACAAGTTCGATCTCGGCAACGTCGCGCTTCCCAAGGGGCAGAGCCAGTACAACCTTTTCGAAAAGGGAGTGAACGAGATAAAGAAGACATATGAGATGGAAGTGGGCGGCTATTCCGCGGACCCGCAGCCCCTCGCCATAATGTATTCAATAAACAACAGCGCCGCGAACGGCCTCGGGGTCGCGCTTCCCGCGGGAACCGTGCGCATTATGGACGATGGCGGCTTCGTGGGCGAGGACTCGTTCTCGGACGTGAGCAAGGGCGGGGAGCTCAAGCTGGACGCGGGCAGCGCCTTTGACGTCGTGGGAACGAGCATGCTCGTGAACCAGACGGACTCGCGCGTGGTGAACTGCGCCCCAGGAGTGATGTCGCAGTCCGACGCGCCTGTGTGCGGAAGCTACAAGGGCTACTACTCGGTCACCACCTACGTGTACTCTGCAACCGTGCGGAACAAGAAGTCCGCGAGCGGGGACATGGTCCTCAACTACCGCCCGTACGGCGACTGGGTCATCACGGACGAGACGCTCGGCCACGAGAAGGTGAGCCAGAACCTCGTGCGCTGGAAGTTCGCGCTCGGCCCGGACACGGAAAAGACCGTGGCCTTCACGATAAAGGTGAAGAGCTCGTACAGCCCGCCCATATACTACGGCGGAGCAACCTCGGGCGCGCTTCCCCAGTAATCGTTTTTCCATTTTTTCCGTTTCTACCACTTTTTTAAACCCCCTTTCCCAATAATCTAGTGCTTATGCGAGGTGGATTCATGCAGGCACTTGCAGTAAAAGGCAGCGAGTTCGGGAAATTAAGGGCAGTCACGATAAACGGGCCGCGGGTCTCCGAAAGGGCAATCCAAAGGCAGATGAAAAAACAATTCGCGGAAAAGGGCGATGCAAGGAAGGCAACGCAGAATTACCTGGACGCCAGGCGCGCCGTTTTCCAGGAAGCAAAAAAGCTTCTTGGGGAAGCGAGGCCGATAAAAAGGCTGGTGGGCGAGGCAATCAATCTTATCGGGAAGGAGGAAAAAGGCGAAAACCGCAAGCTCATGAGCGCGTTTTTCCGCCAGCTCCACGAAACTCAGCTGGGCGAGGCCGCGCAGAAATACTGGGACGCGGGAAACAAACTAGAGGCCCACGATTTGGACGCCGCCGCGCGCGTATACAAGGCAACGGGCCTTGCCGCAGCCAGGCTCGGCGACCACGGATACGCCGCAGGTTTCTTTGCTACGGCTGCCTACTGCAAGGTAAGGTCCGCCAACGCGCTTTCCAAGGAGCCTTGGAAATTCGGCCCCAAAGGGACTTCCGAAAAAAGGGCGCAGAAGAAAATGAACGAGGCGCTCGCGCTTTTCGAAAAAGCCGCAAAGAGCAGGAAGGAGCAATATTTCGAGGAAACTTACAAACCCTATCAGATGAAGGACGACGGGGACCACTGGGAAACCCTGAGGGCGATAGCCAAAAACGCAGTCCAGTTGTACAAGGACGCTCTTGAAATTGCCTACAATTCAAAGGAGGCGCGCGAGGCAAAGCCCTCCTGCGGCCGCAACCAATGCGAGGCGCGAAGCCATACGGCCAACCATTTCCCGGGAATAAGGGAAATGAACCATTACGCATTTGAGGTGACAACGTGCTTCCCAGGGCTGAGGGGCGAGGTCCTGGACCTCCACTCGTTCCCGTGGAGGGGTTTCCGCCAGTGATTCCAATTTCTTTTTATTTTTTCCCTGCCAATTAAGCCGGGTGCTGTTTCATGGATTACAAAATAGCGGAGGAGACCGAAGACCTGATAGTAGTGGAGCCGTCGATGGAAGTCATAGACCCCCCGGACTACGGCCAGATGATGCGCAAGCTCGAGCTTTGCGGCAAGACCGCGTACAAAGCCGAGGGCAACATGAAGGAGGGCAGCGCAGAGCCCTTCATAAGGAAGATAATCCAGCTCGGCCACGAGAGCGTGCTGGAGCACGCGTCCATAACCGTGAAGGCGGTGTGCGACCGCGGCGTCACGCACGAGATAGTCAGGCACCGCATCGCATCCTACACCCAGGAATCCACCAGGTACTGCAATTACGCCACGGAGAAATTCAAGGGCAGGCTCTGGGTCGTAAAGCCGGTATTCCTGGAGGCAGGCTCGGAAAAATACGCGCTGTGGAAGGAGAGCATGGCATACGCTGCCAGGGCCTACAAGAAGATGATAGAGGCCAAATGGAGGCCGGAGGAGGCCCGCGCGGTGCTCCCGAACTCGCTCAAGACCGAGATCTGCATGACCATGAACATACGCGAGTGGAGGCACTTCTTCAGGCTGAGGACCGAGGTCAACGCGCACCCCCAGATAAGGGAAATAGCGGGAATGATGCTGGGCAGGTTCAAGGCGGATTACCCCGCGCTGTTTTCGGACATCTGACCGCAGAGTGGTAAAAGATAGTTTTAAAAGGAATTA
>JAKANX010000012.1 GCA_021823425.1 Microcaldota archaeon | reverse complement strand
TCAGAGACGGCTCAAAAACAATTTCTGATTTAGTAAATACAGCGATTGCTACAATGGGAGAAAATATAAAAATAGCGCGCTTCAGTAGATTTGAAGTAGGACATGAATAGAGAAATACATTTACGACGAGCTGGAGAGGAAGAAAGGGCTCCTCTTTTCGGTGATAGACCCGATGGACTACAAGGACCTTGACGCCGCAGTGAAGACCGCGAAGGCGACGAACGAAGGCGGAGCGGACATCGTCCTCATCGGCGGAAGCACCGGGGTGCAGGGCGAATTGCTCGACACGGTCGCCAAGAGGATAAAGGAAAGCGTGAACGTCCCGGTAGTGCTTTTTCCGGGCAACATCGGCACGGTGACCAAATACGCTGACGCGGTATATTTCATGAGCATGCTCAATTCCAAAAATACGTATTGGATTACGAGGGCGCAGATGCTCGCGGCCCCCACTGTGAAGCAGTATGGAATCGAGCCCCTCTCCGTAGGCTACATGGTCGTGGAGCCCGGAGGCACAGTGGGCTGGGTGGGGGAGGCGAACCTTTTTCCCCGCGACAAGCCGAAGCTCGCTGCGGCGATGGCGCTCGGCGCGCAGTACATGGGCTTCAGGTTCATAATCACCGATACCGGAAGCAATCCCTCTACGGGCCACGTGCCCCTTGAAATGGTAAAGGCGGTTTCCTCGGTTCTGGACGTTCCGTACATAGCTGCCGGAGGGATACGCACCCCGGAGCAGGCCAAAAGCGTGCTGAAAGCCGGAGCCGACATAATCCAGGTCGGAACCGCGTTCGAGGACGGAAGCGGAGTGCAGAAAGTGAAGGACATGGTCAAGGCGGTGCGCGAAGGCGCAAAATCGCGGTCCTGAAACCGCGCATGCCGCCCGCCGTAAAAAACGCGGCGGTAAAAAGTATAAAAACCTAATCCCCCTATACCTAGCTGCTTAATTTTGAATGCAAAAGAGGTGCGGACATGAACAAGAAATTCATAGAATACCTGGTCAGGAACAAGGTGCTCAAGTTCGGGGATTTCACGACCAAGAGCGGAAGGAAGACGCCCTATTTCATCACCACGGGAGCGCTCAATTCGGGAAAATCCAGCTACGAGCTCGGCGTCTTTTTCGCGCAGAAGATTTCCAAAACGTTCGGTAACGATTTCGACACGGTCTTCGGCCCGGCGTACAAGGGAATCCCGCTCGCGGTATCGGTGAGCGTGGGCCTCTATAGAAAAGCGAAGATGGACAAGACATGGCTCTTCGACCGCAAGGAGGCCAAGGAGCACGGCGATCGGGGCGCATTCGTGGGCGACGGCCCGCGCGACGGCCAGAAAATAATAATGGTTGACGACGTGTTCACCACCGGAGGCACCAAGGACGAGGCGATTAAGAAGCTCAAGTCAGTCGCGAACCTTGACATCAAGGGGATAGTGATTGCAGTTGACAGGGAGGAAAAGGGCGCGGAGAAGAACGCGATTAAGGAATTCGAGGCCGCGACCGGCATAAAGGTGCACGCGGTTGAAAAAGTCTCAAGCATCTTCAAGTACCTGCACAACCGCCCCATAGACGGGCAGGTGTACGTGGACGACGCGATTTTCGCGGCATACAGGGAATACATGAAGCAATACGGTGCGAAATATGAATAACGAGGCTCTTGCGGCTGGCGCGAAGGCAAAGGGCACAATCCTGTGCTTCGGGATAGACCCCGTGTTGGACAAGATAAAGTCCGAAAAAACCGGGGTGAAGGAAAAGATAGAGGACTACTACTTCCGCATCGCCGACCGCCTGATTGCCGAAAAGCAAATCGTGGCGATAAAGCCGAACTACGCGTTCTTCGCACAATACGGGTTTGACGGCCTCTACGCGCTCAAGTCCATAATGGACCGCTACAGGGGAAAAGTGGAAATCATACTGGACGGAAAGCGCGGGGACATAGGCAAGACCTCGGAAGCGTATTCCAAGGAAGCCTTTGATTTCTGGGGCGCGGACGCGCTCACCGTCTCGCCTTACATGGGCGAGGACTCGGTGAAGCCTTTCCTGCGCGAGGGAAAGATAATATATATGCTCTGCAGGACGAGCAACAAGGGAGCGGAGAACTTCCAGGAGCTCAAGTCCAAGGGCAAGCGCTTCTACGAGCTGGTCGCGGCAAAGTCCGTGGAATGGAACACGGGACTGGTGGTGGGCGCGACGAGCGATTCAATAAAGAGGATAATCAAAATTACGGGAGGGCAAGTTCCCCTCCTGATTCCCGGGGTTGGCGCCCAGGGCGGCGATTTGGAAATGGTGATGAAGGCGGTGAGGAGGAACCCGCACATCCACCGCATCAACTCCTCTTCGGGAATAGCGTTCGCGTACGAGAAGAGGGGCGGCCCGCCCGAGGACGCGGCGCTCGCCGAGGCAAAAGGGCTCAACGCGCAGATGAAGAAGTTCCTCTGATTTTTTATCTCATTTCCATTCGTCCTGCCCGCCTTCCGCTGCGTTCGCAGCAGCTGCTGTGCCCAGCCATGCAAGGGCCGCAACAACCACGAGGGCGAGGTAAACCAGTATGAATTTCGCAATCGCCCCCCTCGCCCAGTCGCTCAGGAACAGCACCGCGTCCGTAATCGCTATGTCCGCGACCGGCCTAGAGGCATCTGGCAGCGCGGAAACCAGCGCAACAACGTCCGGGTTGTTCGTGACCTGCGGGCTCACGAGCGAGGGCATGACCAGCCATACGAGGCCGAACGCCAGCACGTATATGAGCGCCGCAACCGCGGTGTGGAAAGCCACGGTGCGCAGCCACGAGAGTATCCCCTTGTCCCCGAAATAGAAAACCAGCGCTGATGCGAAATAGAAGGCGAAGAAGCCCACCGCCATCCACGGCAGGTACGCGTAGGAATACGCGCCCACGTCCCTTTTCACCCCTGCGAATTTTTCGGCGCTGAACGCCGAGAGCTTGGATGTTATGAACGAGCGCTCCAGCGCCTCCATGCCCGTAGCCGAGGGCGCAATCGCGCATATCGCGTCCAAGTCCGATTCCCCTATTCCAACGGGCAGCTTGAAAGGCAGGCTGTTAACGGATATTCCCAGCGTGTTTTTGAGGCCGCACGCCGTCTTGACGTCCTGAAGGGTTATCTGCTTGAGTTCCGGAACCCCGAGCCCCACGTAAGTGACAATCTTTTCCGGGTATTCCGCGTCCACCCTGGAGTGGAGGTCGTCTATTTCCCCGGGAATCAGCACGAGCCCCAGCACGCCCAATAGGCAGAGGAACGCAATGGAAATGAAAAGCAGGCCCAAAAGCCGTGCGGCGATGTCCTTTGGATTCATATCATCGCGCACAACTTATCGCGCCACGCTTTTAAAATTATCCGAGCGTGACCCTTCCCCCGGCCCCGTCCGCCTTTATCCTGGCAGCGAGCTCGGCAATCGGGACGCGCTCCTGCTTCCCGTCGTTCCTGTATCTCACGGTAACGCTCGCCTTCTCCAGCGTGTCGTAGTCAATCGTGACCGCGTAGGGCGTGCCTATCTCGTCGGCCCGCGCGTACCTCCTCCCTATGCTTCCGCTCTCCGAATAGAACACGGTGCAGGATGCCGCCCTCAGCATCGCGGCTATTTCCTCGGCCTTCTCGCTCATCCCGTCCTTCTTCATGAGCGGGAACACGGCAACATCGTAAGGGGCGATAGCGGGCGGGAAGTCGAACCATTCCCAGTCCTTCTCCGCGGTCTTCTCCCTGAAGCAGTGCTCGAGCACGGAGAACAAGGTGCGGTCCACGCCCATGGATAATTCAAATACGTGCGGAACCACCTTCTTCTTCTCCTCCTCAACGAAAACCGCGAAGTCCTTCTTGGAGAGCGACTGGTGCTGCGAAAGGTCGAAATCAGTGCGGTACGCGTTCCCTATCGTTTCAATTATCCCGTAAGAGGTGTCAACCTCCATGTCCACGTTGCCCTTGGAATAATGCGGCGTCTCCCCTGAGAGCAGGTGCCTGAGCGCGCACCTTCCCATGTCCATTCCCGCGGCCTTGTAATACTCCCATTCCTTCACCAAGAAGAATGCGAAAATCTCATCGCAAATCCCCTGCTGCACCAGCTCGGCGGCGCTGATTTCCTTCACGTCCCTGAACGTGCCCTTCTGGCCGTCGCGGGGAAGGTATCTCATCCTGTAATCCTTAATTTTCTCAAATCCCTTCATCGCGTGGTTGGAGGGGTTGAAGAAATATTCCAGTTCCATCTGCGTGAACTCCCTCATGCGCACCAGCACGTTGCGCGGGGAAATCTCGTTCCTGAACGACCTTCCCACCTGCCCCACCGCCATCGGCAGCTTCGTCCCGTGGTTCTTGAACAGCCTCAGGAACGCGGTGAATATTCCCTGCGCGGTCTCCGGCCTAGAATACCCTGCGGCTTGGTCGCCCCCTATTCCCGTCTTGAACATGAGGTTGAACACGTAAGGGTCGTTCGTCTCTCCCCCGCACTGGCATGTGATGCGCCCCTTGTTCTCCGCATAAACCTGCCTGAGGCTTTCCATCTTGCCGTCCCACTTGAAGCCCTGCACCTTCTCCTCCGCGAGGTGGTCTGCCCTTATCTTCTTGTGGCATTTCTGGCACTCCACTATGGGGTCAGTGAAGTTGTCCACGTGCCCGGAAGCCTTGAGCACTATTTCCGGCGTTATTATGGAACTCTCCACCTCCAGGTAGTTGAGGTCGTAAATGAAGGTCTTTCTCCATAGGTTCTCTATCTTCTTCTTCATGAGCACGCCCGCGGGCCCGTAGTCGTAGAACCCGCTGGTTGCCCCGTAGGGCTCGTTGGACGGGTAGAAGAACGAGCGCTGCAATGAGACCTCCATTATCCTTTCCCACAAAGCCGACGAATTAGCCATGAAACCCACCTTATTTTAGAGCAATAACTCTGTATTTTTTTAGACGGGATTATGTCGTTGGGAAGGTTTTAAACCATTTGGAATTCCGCCGTTTTGTTTAGAAAAACTCGCCGAGCCCCTTCTGCGCACGCGCCCCCCTCTTTTTCTCCTCCAGTTCCTTCCCTTTCTTCTCGTCCAGCACGAGCTCCCCGAAGACGCCGTCGTAGCCCGGAACCCAGTGCACCTTCTCGGCATTCACCTTTGCAATAGCCTCGGCAATCAGCGGGTCAGCTGCGAGCCTTATCTTGTCCTCGCCCGCCTCGTAAATTGCGAACTCGTTGCCGAAATAGCGTATGAGCCTGCCGTATTCCTCGCGCACCTGCTTGGAAACCTCGGTCTTTCCGAGCGCTTTGGCTATGACGGTGGGAAGCGGGACTATGTGCTTGAATGGAATCGCATTCTCGGGCTTCTCGCCGAACTTCCTGTCAGCCAAATCCGCGACGCGGTGCATCACTCCGATAGTGAGCGGCCTCTTGCACACCGGGCAGATGTTTCCCAGCTTCTCGGCCTCCCACGGGTCAAGGAGAACGTTGCAGTCCCGATGGCCGTCGTAATGGTATTTCCCCTCGTCAGGGAAGAACTCGTACGTTTTGACAAATCCCTTCCTCGTCTTAACTGCATCAATGATTGAATTGTAGCCCACGTTCTCCAGGTCAAAGACGTTCGCCTCCCTGCCCATCTTCTCGGGGCTGTGCGAGTCGCTGTTTGAAACCAATGTGTACTTGTCCAGCTTGCTAATCATCCAGTTCATGGCCGGGTCCGAGCTCAATCCGGTTTCCAGCGCATGGATGTGCTTTTCCATTCCCCCGTACGCCTCCTTCAAGTCGTCCACTCCGCTCTTGGAGCCGAAAAGGGAGAACCACGGGGTCCATATGTGCGCGGGAATGACGAAATTTTCGCTGGATATTTCCATTACCTCCTCGACGAGCTGCGCTGCGGAATATTTCCCGAAAATCGGCCTTCCATCGGCCGCGAGATTTCCCCTCTTTGCGAGCCTGTCGTTGATCTGGGCGGCAACCTCGAAATTCGGCGCGAGAATCACGTGGTGCATCTTCTTCAATTCGCCGTTTATGTGGAACAGGTTCGCCACTTCCACAGAGAGGAGGAACTTGACCCCGTTGAATTCGTAGAGCCCCGTGTCGTTGTCCCTGCTGTCCAGCCCGAGCTTCAATTCCTTGAACCAGTCCGGGTGCGTGAAATCGCCGGTCGCGAGGACCTGCACGCCCTTGATTTTCGCTCCCTCGGAAAGCCCGTTTAGGTCAGAGTTCTGGCTCGTGGCGCGCGCGTACTTTGAATGTAGATGTAAGTCGGCAATAACCCGCATGTTTTTCCTTTCAGGAAGAGATTTTATAAAACGCCTTTATTTCGCGTTCGTCCGGCCCTATTCCGGGAATTATGGGCCTGAATTCCGGCCCATTCCTGCCGCAATCCATCGTGGAAACGGGTGCTTTCAGCATAATGCCCACAAGTAGCTGTGGATGTTGCATTTGATAATAAAAAGTAGTTTTTATAAATGTTAAAGAAAGGAAAAAAAAAGTGAAAGAAGAAAAAACTATATGTTTTGGAACGCAAGGCGTTCCAAATATTTGAACGACGTGTCGTTCAAATGTCCTCAAGCGGGATTCCGGGGCCCGTGCTAGTGTCGGAATCCGGGTTGTCCAGCGTTCCCACGTCCGCGGAGGTGAGCCCCTTCCCGGAATTTACCTGCGGGGAAGGCTGCCCGCTGCCCTGCGAGGCCTGCTGCGTGCATCCCGCTGCAAGCAGCATTCCGAAGAGCCCAAGCGCAATTATCAGGTTGTCCACGCTATGCATCCCCCGTCTTCTTAATCAGCTCCTTGAGCTGGGCTTGCACCTGCACGAGGTCCGCCTTAACGCGGTCGAACTCGCCGGGGTCGTACGCATTTCCCGCCCGCACGTAGCCCGAGGCGTCGTTGAGCAGCGTGTTTATGGAACTCACATCGGCGCCGTAGCCCTTTGCCCGCGCGCCGGACTGCACTGCGCCGAGTATCTCCCGCGCCTTCTCTATCTCAAAGCGCGCCCATATGTGGAGGTGCTCCTCGCGTATTGCCCTGGCTGTGTCCTGGAGCGTGCTCGCGTTCCCGCCCGCAACGGCGTCCTGGAACTCCTTCATGTTGGCCTCGGCCTCATTTTCTATTGACGCGAGTTTCGCGGTGTCCACGCCCTTTCCGCTGAGCGAGGCGACGGTAGCGTTCATGTTGCCCACGCGCTTTTCTATGTCGTCAAGCTGGCCCCGCGCGAAGCCCAAAGCGGTGCTCTGGAGGCAGCCCGCCCTGGTCGTCCGCACTTCCGCGAAATAGTCCCTCGTTTCGTTGCCCTTCCTTTCCTTGACGATTTCCTTCCGCACGTCCTTGAGGTAGAGAGTCGCGTCCCTCATGTCAAGGCGCAGCGGCCCGTTCACGAACGTGTTGAATCCCTGCCTGTCGCCCGTGTCCGCGTAGCCCTTGAGCGTTGCCATGTCGTTGTTTATCCTCCCAGTAAGGCCGCTTCCGCCGCTAACGTTCGCGCTCTGCTGGCCGTAATCAACAAGTCCCGTTACTGCAGCGGCCTCGCACTCCATCATCCCGTACTTAAGGCCCAGCGTGCCGTTCGCATCCGCGCCCGCCGCGAACGCGCCCGAAAGCAGCAGGAGCCCGAAAAGCGCAAACATCCAGTTCCTCATTACCTTCACCCCTTTGCAATTTGCCTGCAATTGGCTGCCGCGCCTGCCTTTAAAATGTAACTTTCGCAATTGTTTTTCGGGGGGTCAGCAACCCTTTTTAACCGCATTTCCCTATTCATAAAACATGAAATGTTTTCTGGCGTTTTTGCTTGCGCTCACTTTACTACATTCTGCAACTATCACGGGTTCAATCTACTCCTACGAAACCTTCGAGAAAGTGAACGGCACGGTGCTCAGGTTTGAGGGTCCGCAGGCAGCGCAGGTCATTTCCCCTGACGGGGACTATACGGTCCAGCTAGTTGAAGGGGAATACAACCTTACAGCGCTGCACATGGAGAACGGCTCCGTGAAATACTTCGCCAAGGAGAGGCTGGATGTGGGCCCGGGCAACCAGACCTACGACGTGGTGCTTTTCGATCCGGGGTGGTTCGAGGGCGAGCTTCCTGACTTGGGAATGGAGGTTCCAGCGCAGCAGAAGCAGGACTGGACCCCGTTTCTGGCGCTCGCCGTGCTGATTGTTATTGCAATTGCCGCTTACCTTTACCTGCGCGGCCGCACCCCGAAACCCGCGGCAGAGGACGAGCCCCTCGGGGAAGACGAATCCGGGGTGCTGCGCATCCTTGCGGAGAACGAGGGCCGAATAGAGCAGAAGCGCCTGCGGGAAATACTGGGCCATTCGGAATCCAAGATGAGCCTGCTGCTCACGGAACTGGAAGTCACCGGTAAGATAAAGCGGTTCAGGAAGGGAAGGGAGAACATTATAAAACTTAAGAAGGAGGCATAGAGCATGGTCACTATTGCAACTTTGGGCAGCCATTCGGCCTTGGACGTGTGCGACGGCGCGAAAGCCGAGGGTTTCAAAACCCTTGTCGTGGCGCAGAAGAAGCGCGAGCAGACCTACTCCAAATACTACAAGACGAGGAAGAGGGGCAAGTCCGAAATAGGAATAGTGGACGAAACCCTGGTTTTGGACAAGTTCGCGGACATCACCAAGAAGGAGAACATAGCCTACCTCAAGAAAAAGGATTCGGTGTTCGTTCCGAACCGGAGCTTTTCCGTTTACGTGGGCAACGACAACATAGAGAAGAACTTCCCCATCCCGCTTTTCGGCAACCGCTTCCTGCTCAAGGCCGAGGAGCGCAACGTGGAGCGCAACCAGTATTTCCTCATGGAGGAGGCGAGGATTGACACGCCCCGGAGGATACCGACCCCGGACCGCATAACCAAGCTGTGCATAGTTAAGGTCTCGGAGGCGACAAGGAGCTACGAGCGCGCGTTCTTCCTTGCGAGCACCTACGAGGATTACATGGAAAAGTCCCAGAAGCTCATCGGCGACGGGATAATAACCAAGACCGGGCTGGAATCCGCGCGCATAGAGCAGTTCGTGGTGGGCGCGCAGTTCAACTTCAACTTCTTCTATTCCCCGCTCACGCAGGAACTCGAGTTGCTGGGAATAGACACGAGGAGGCAGACTAATCTGGATGGATTGCTGCACATGACAGCGGACGTGCAGCTAGAGGCGTTGAAGCAGATGCGCACTTCCAACATAGAAATAGGCCACCTCGCCTCCACGATACGCGAATCCTTCCTGGAGGACGTGTTCAAGGCGGGCGAGCGCATGGTTGAGGTGTGCAGGCACGAGTACAAGCCCGGCATAATCGGCCCGTTCGCGCTCCAATGCGCGATAACCGAGGAATCGAGCAAGGACAACAAGGGCAGGGAGGAACTCGTTGTGTTCGACGTCTCCTTCAGGATGCCCGGCTCGCCCGGAACGCGCTTCACCCCATATTCCTCATACCTCTTCCGCGAGCCCGTCTCGTTCGGCAAGAGGATTGCGATGGAGATAAAGGAGGCGCAGAAGCAGAAGCGCATGGACGAAATCACCACCTAGCCCATCATATTTAATATTTCCAAGGAGGAGTCGCATTTGCGTGGTCCCTATGATAGACAAATCCAAGATTGACGAAATCGTTTCCTCGTACAAAAAGCCCGCCATCGCGACAATCTGCTCCCATTCCTCGTTGCAGATTTTCCACGGCGCTAGGCAGGAGGGCATTAAGAGCATCGGGATTTGCCTCAAAGGGAAGGAGAGGATGTACGACGCGTTCCCGCTCGCGAAGCCCGACGAGTTCATTTTCGTCAATTCATACTCCGACCTTCCAGCCTCGGAACTCGTTGCGCGCAACGCCATTATAGTGCCGCACGGCTCGTTCGTGGAATACATGGGCGAGAAGCTGGACGATTTCCCGGTCCCGGTTTTGGGCAACCGCCACTCGCTCATGTGGGAGCGCTCGCGCGAGAAGATGTTCGACTGGATCTACAAGGCCGGGCTCAGGACCCCCAAGGTCTTCCTTGACCCGCGCCAGATTGACCGCCCGGTGATAGTGAAATTCCCCGGCGCAAAGGGGGGCGCAGGCTACATAGTGGTGAATTCGTACGAGGAATACAGGGAGAAGGTGGGCGAGCGCAAGGCCATGGTGCAGGAATTCATGACAGGCGTGCGCGCATACCCCCATTACTTTTACACTCCGCTGGGCAAGAAGGGCTACCCCGCGTCCAACGGAAGCCTGGAGCTGCTCGGCGTGGACAGGAGGATAGAGAGCAACGCCGACGAGATAGGCCGCGCGCTGCACTCAGGGGCGCACGTGCCCATGGGCTTCACGGTGGTGGCGAACGAGCCCATGGTGCTTCGCGAATCCCTCCTGCCCGAATATCTGGACATAGGAAAGCGCGTCGCCGAGGCCGCGGACAAGCTCTTTGGCGGAATACCCGGCCCGTTCTGCGTTGAAACTATTATCAGCGACAAGATGGAGGTTTTCACTTTCGAGATTTCCGCGCGCATCGTCGCCGGCACGAATATTTTCGGAAACGGCTCGCCATACTCCGTTTACACGGACGGAAATCCGCTTTCAATGGGGCGGCGCATCGCGATGGAGATAAACCGCGCTGCCAAGGCCAAGAAGCTGGACGAAATCGTTTACTGAGGGCAGCTGATGCGCAAGACCGTTTCCGTAATAGGCTCGGGGCAGAACGCAACTCCCTCGCAGAAGAGAATAGCCTACGAATTGGGGAAGCTCATCGCGAAAAAGGGCCTCGTGCTTCTTTGCGGGGGCCGCGAGGGCGTAATGGACTCGGCGAGCAGGGGGGCGCACGAAGCCGGAGGAATAGTGGTGGGAATACTCCCGGGCGACACCAAGGACGGCGCCAACAATTACGTTGACATAGCCATAGCCACGGGCATTGGATTTGCGCGCAACCAGATAATCTCATATTCGGGCGACGTGATAATCGCGGTCGGAGGCGAGGCAGGCACCCTCACCGAAATGGCCTTCGCATGGGCCAAGGGCAAGCCCATAATCGCAATTTCCACAAGCGGGGGCGCCGCATCCAACTACGCGGGAAAGAAGATGGACTCCCGGAACCACCCCAAAATCATTTCCGCAAAGGATGCGAAAGCCGCAATGCGGATAACGGAAAAAATCCTGGAAAAATGAAAAATCAGGCCGTGCTGAACCACGGCTTTCCCGCGCCCCTCTTCCTGTCCGGTATGATGTACAGCGTCGGCACGTCCGGGGCGATGGCGTCGTAGCGCGGCCCGTTGTACGTGAGGAACACCGCATCGGCGAAATGCGCCTCGAGCAGGGGCTTTTCCGCAATCCTTCGCGCGACGTATTTCTCCGCCCCTTCGCGCTTGTCCGCCCCTTCGTAGTATTTTCCGGCAGACGCGAGCAGCCCTCCCCAGATTCCGCTGTTTTCCACCTCGCGAACCGCTCCGTCCTGCTGCCGCATTTCCCCCGCAAGCTCGCCAAGCATCACGACCTCGTAGCCGAGCGAGCGGGCGTGCCTCTGCATCAGCCCGGCGTACGAATCGTACCTCCTTATCGCCGTGCGGTCTAGGAGGTTGATTTCCGCGTGCGTGTCCGTTAGAACGAGGGTGATTCTGGCGCCCTTGGGGTATATGCCCCGCACCTTTTCCCGCAGGGCGCCAAGTATTCCCAGCGCCTCGTAGTCCGCGTTGTCCAGCGCGTCCTTTTTCCAGAGCCCCCAGAGCATGAAGAACTCCAGCTGCTCGCCCGCGCGCACTTTCTCCCGCACAATTTTCGCTATTTCCGCCTCCTTCCTCGGCCTGAACCTGCAGAACTCGTGCCCTGTAATCGCCTCGAGCACGCGCGCGTCAACCGTTTTTCCCGCCTCTGCCTGCGTGGACGCGGTCCTGTTCGCCGCAACCCTTTCCTTGTTGAACTTGGCCTTGGCGTAGCCGAACGAGGAAAAGATGCGGAAATAGAGCGCCTCCTCCCTAGTCCGTATTGCCCATTCCGGGAACTCCGCCTGCATCTTTTCCAGCTCCCCTTCGCATATGCGCGCGGCCGCAAGGCCCTCGAACAGCCCGCCCGGCCCGTTTCCGCCGTAGCCCGCGCCCTCGCTCAGCACGACCTTCTTCCGGGTGCGAATGTATTCGGGGAGCCTGTCCCGCATGGCCTCGCGCAGTATGCGCTTTTCCACCTTCACGCCCCCCTCCTCCCGTATCATCATTGAAAGCGGGAGCGAGGTGGCGAACTCCACAATCTTCTGATCGAAGAAAGGAACGCGCACCTCCACCGTGGTCCCGTCCGCGCGGATTCCGTCCTTGCCCATCGCCGAGCCCATGGAGGTGCGGTCCACGCGCTGGAACTGCGTGCGGTTGAGCGACTTGAGGAACGAGTCCTGCCTCGCAACGATCTTGTTTTCCGCAAGCTCCTTGAACTCCGGGTAGCCGAGGAAGAGCTCGTCCGCGCCCTCGCCGCACAGCACTATGCGCAGACCCGCGTCCTTGGCCGCCTTGGAGATGAAATACGAAATCGCGGACTGCCGAACCACGTTCGGCTCGAAGCTCTCCGCAAGGTAGACGATTTTCTCCACGTTCGCGAAAATCTCCTCCTCCGAAGGCGGGCAGAGCACCACGCTTTTTATTCCGTAGTCCTTGCAGAACCTTTTCGCGTAAGCCGCGTCCTCGGAATCCTTGTTTCCCACAATTATCGCGGTCACGTCCTTGTGGTATTTCACCGCGGTCGCCAGTATCGCCGTGGAATCCAGCCCGCCGCTCAGGAATACCCCGATTGGAAGGTCAGTATCCACCCTTTTCCTCACCGCCTCGTCCACGAGCGCCCTCAGCCTGAGCGCGGCCGCCCTTTCCGTAATTCTCGCTTTCTTCCTTTTGAATTTGTAATACCTAGTAAGTTTCCCTCCTTGGAAATAGTGGCCCGGAGGAAACGCCTTCACGCTCCTGATTTGGGGCAGCCGGGAAAGCTGCTTTATTTCGCTCGCAAAGTAAACGTTCCCCTCCCTGTCCTTTGCGAAATAGAGCGGCTTGACGCCCCACCTGTCCCGGGCTGCGAAAACCTCGTCCTTTTTCGCGTCGTAAATCGCGAACGCGAACATTTCCGAATCTATTTTCTCAACCATTTTCACACCGTATTGCTCGTAAAGGTGAACGAGCGTCTCGGTGTCGCATTCGCTTTTTATCCCGTGCCCCGCAGCGGCAAGCTCGGCGTTGAGCTCCCTGTAGTTGAAAATCTCGCCGTTGAATACCGCGAGCACGGTGCCGTCCTCGTTCTCCTTGGGCTGCCTCCCCTGGTTCCTTCCGGTAATCTCAAGCCTGTTCGCTCCGAGCGCGCAATTCCCCATTTCCTTCATCTCGTAAAGGGAGTTGCCCCTGTGCGCTATCCTTGAAAGCATCAGCCTGAGCGTTTCCGCCTTCCCTTCCGACTTTCCGTGAACAGCTCCAATCCCACACATAGCCAATCACCCAAACATCTACGCGGATTTGGAGCATTTAAAATCTTTCAAGCATATTTTTTAAAAAAACCAAGTTATTTTAAGTTTTCTTATGTAATTTAAAACATGGACCTGCTGGACAGGAAAATACTATACGAATTGGACCGGAACTCCCGCCAACCCTATTCGCAAATAGCCAAGAAGCTCAGGACCAGCCCGCAGGTGGTGAAATACAGGGTGGAAGGGCTGCTCGCGGGCAGGCTGCTCAAGTACTGCTGGCCCATGGTGGAATACAGGAAAGCGGGATACTTCTTCGGCCTCTATTTCTTCAAATTGCGCAACATGGACGAGGATTCGGAAAGGCGGCTTTACGCCTATCTTGAGGGCAACAGGCATATTACTATCATCATGCGGGGCGAGGGCTACGCAGACCTGATACTGGGAATATGCGCGAAGGGGATTTTCCACCTCAACGACGTCGTCCGGGAGCTGAACACCCGGTTCAGCGAGCATTTCCTTGAATACGACGCCACAATCCCCATCGGGTTCAGCCAGTTCCACCGCTCCTACCTTTCCGGCGCCGAAAAGGAGGCGAGGGAAATCGCGTTCACGGGCGCGGACGTCAAGGAGGAGCAGCTTTCGGAAAACGAGCGCAAGGTGCTCTCCATGCTGAATTCGGACGCCCGCGCCCCATTGGTGGAAATGGGAAGGAAGGCCGGCATTTCCGAAATTACCGTGCGGGAAATAGTGAAAAGGCTGGAGCGCTCCGGAATAATCCAGAGCTACACGATACTTCCGGACCACGTCCTCCTTGGAAAGCCGCGCCACCGCGTTCTCTTCAAGCTCAAGAACCTGAATGCGAAAAAGGAGAAGGAGCTCTTTTCCTATTGCCAGCTCCACCCGAACATAGTGCACCATCTCCGCGTTCTGGGGAACTGGGACCTCGTCCTTGACATAGAGGTGGAGAGGGGCGAGCCGTTCCGCAAGATAATACAGGAGATGAAATACCGCTTCTCGGATATTATCCACAGGGTGGAGCCCACCTACATATACGAAATAGGCCGCTTCCGGGACATACCCGTGGAATACCCGGAATTGGAATGAAAAATTACTTTCTCATCGGCTCGGGAAGCGGCTTTCCGAAGCAGCCCTTGCCGCCGACGCTGCATATCGTGACCTTGTTGTCCGGCGTGGCGTAGGTGTCCTTGCCGTTCCTGCACGCCGCGTTCGCGGTGCAGGCGCTCACTCCGCCGCGGGTTCCGAATACCGGCACGTTGCCGAAATAAGTGCATTTTTGGGCCATAATAATTGCCTCTAAAAGTTATTTTATACAGCCATTTAAATTACCTGCCCCTTTTTTCCGCCTCCGCCTGCCTTATGAAATTTCCATATGGCGAATCCTTCCTCTTGAGCAGCACTATCCGCGAAAGCCCGTCCCCGTCAATTATTGAATAATCCGGAAGAAGCGCCTCCATCTTCTTCGCGTACTCCTGCACGTATTCGTGGCCGGGCATGTTTTCGAAAACGAGGCGCCTGCGCGAATCGCCGAGGAACATGTAGCCCTTTACCTCTATGAAATCCGCCCGGGATTTTTCGAACATTTCCGCGAATTCCGCAGCGTCCTTTTCCGAATCGTTCACTCCCTTTATGAGCGTATAGCGCAGCACGGTGCGGCAATCCAGCTTTGGGAGCAGCGCGAGCGTCCTGTTAAGCCTCTTCCAGCCGTCCTTGTATTTGGGCCGGTTCACCTTCTTGAACATGCGCGCGTCGCCCGCATCAACGCTTATGTACAATTGGGTGGGAAGCGCGCCCATCTTCGCCAGCTTTTCTATAGCCCCGGGTTCCTGCCCGTTGGAAACTATAAATATGCTCCTCACCTCCGGATGGGTCCGCAGCTCTAGGACCATTTCCCCAAGCATGGGGTAAAGCGTGGGCTCGCCCGAGAGCGAAATCGCCCAGTGCGACGGGAAAAGGCCGAAGCTTTCCTTCCATTTTGCGAGCTGCGCGTCGTGCGCGCCCTTTAGCCCGGAAACCAGCTTTTTGCGCAGCGCCACCGAGCCCTCTATTATCCCCTTGGGGCCGTCCACCTGCCTTGCGCCCATTTTCACCTCTTCCATCCACTCGTTGGGCCTCCAGCAGAAAATGCAATTTTCCGAGCACCACGCGAGCGCGGGGGAGATTTGCGCGCACCTGTGGCAGTCCACCCCGTAGAACTTCTGCTTGTAGCACACCCCCTTTCCGCGCAGCGCCTTCTTTGTCCACGTGCAAATCTGTATCCCGGAATGGCTTCCCACGATTCCGTAGCTCGCCTCCCACCTGGGCAGCGCGCGTGCTGGAATGGTGATTTTTGAACCGCCTTTGCGCATGCATTCGCTTCGTTTTCAGAATTAAAAACCTTTACGTGCAACATATAATACGAATTTTCCGGTGCACAAAATGCTGATACGCTCTCCCATAATCGCTGTTCTGGGCCATGTGGACCACGGCAAGACCAGCCTGCTTGACGCGATACGCGGCACAGGCGTAGCCAAGAAGGAGGCGGGCGGCATCACGCAGATGATAGGGGCCAGCTACGTCCCCCGCGAGAACATAGAGGAAATCTCAAGGCCGATTGCGGACAAGATGAAAATCAATCTCGTCGTCCCCGGCATACTTTTCATAGACACGCCCGGCCACGAGGCGTTCACGAACCTGCGCGAGCGCGGGGGTAGCATCGCCGACATGGCCATACTCGTTGTGGACGTCGCCCAGGGTTTCCAGCCCCAGACGATTGAGAGCCTCAAAATCCTCAAGAACGCGAAAACGCCCTTCCTGATTGCGGCGAACAAGGTTGATTTGGTGAGCGGGTGGAAAACCCAGCCCACCGAATCTTTTCTCGAATCAATGTCAAGGCAGCCGCCCCAGATAGGGGACAACCTTGACGCGAAAATCTACGAGCTAATGGGCAAGCTCTCCGAATACGGCTTTGATTCCGAGCGCTTCGACCGGGTGAAGGACTTCACCAAGCAGGTCGGAATAGTGCCGGTGAGCGCGAAGACGCGCGAGGGCCTCGCCGAACTCCTATTGCTAATCGCGGGACTGAGCCAGCGCTTTTTGGAAAAGGAGCTGCACATGCACGAGGGCAACGCCGCCAAGGGCAGCATAATGGAGGTCAAGGACGAGAAGGGCCTCGGGCCCACGATAGACGTGATAATTTACGACGGAATCCTGCGCGAGGGGGACGAGATAATCTTCCTCGGCCGCAACGGCGTCAAAATAACGAAGGTGCGCGGGCTCCTAGAGCCCAACATCCAGGGCTCCAAGGAAAAGTTCAGGCGCATAGCGCAGGTCGCAGCTGCATCGGGAGTCAAGATTGCCGCGCCCTCGCTAGAGGACGCGATAAGCGGCTCGCCGCTCCTAGTGGTGCGCGATTTCGAGAAGGACAAGGCCGAAATAGAGGCGCAGATGAGGCAGATAATCTTCGAGAATACGGAATTGGGCGTCGTCGTCAAGGCCGACAGCCTCGGCAGCGTGGAGGCGATACTCAAACTGCTAAAGGACGCGAACATCCCGGTCAAGGCAGCGGACGTGGGCAGCGTGAACAAGAACGACGTGCTAATAGCGTCCACGGTCGCGGCGCAGGACAAGTACGCGGGCGCGGTCCTCGCGTTCAACGTCCCCGTGCTTCCGGACGCCAAGTCCGCGAGCGACGAGAGCCGCGCGCCCATAATCTACAGCAACATAGTGTACCAGCTCCTAGACCGATACGACGAGTGGAAGACCGGGGAGCGCGAGCGCGAGAAGCGCGACGTGCTCGGGAAGATGCCGTGGCCGTGCAGGATAAGGGTTCTTCCGGGCTATTTCTTCCGCATGAGCAAGCCCGCCGTCTTCGGCGTGGAAATCCTCGCGGGCAGGCTCAAGCCGCATTTCCGGCTAATGAACAAGGAGGGAAGGATACTCGGCGAGATAAAAACCATCCAGAAGGAGAAGGAGTCCGTGCCCGAAGTCTCAAAGGGCGCGCAGGCCGCGATTTCCGTGGAGGAAATAGTGCTCAACAGCGACGTGCACGAGGGCGACGTGCTGCTCGTCTACATGACCAAGGACGAATTGGAGACGGGAAACAAGAAGGCCGCCGCGCTAAGCGAGGAGGAGAAGGAGATAATAACGCAGGTGGAGGACCTGGT
>JAKANX010000011.1 GCA_021823425.1 Microcaldota archaeon | reverse complement strand
TCTCAATCCCGTTCTTTTTCGCGTTCTTCCTTATTATCGGCGGCGCGATTTTCCAAACATCAAGGGAAGTAACCTTAGTGACGTTCTTATTCTCCTTCGCGTACCTGAGCCCCCGTATACCCGAGGCCGCGAATCCGTCAAGCACGCTTATCCTTTCCCCTATCGCGCCGACTGAAAGCGAGCCGAAGCTCCTGCTGAACCTCATGTTCGGGTTGTAGAAAAGCTTGCCGTGCTCGAAAACGAATCCCTCCTCTTCCATAAAGGAAAATCACCAAAGCCCTTTAATAAACTCCCTCAGCGCGGAAGTCGCGTAGCTTCCCGAGGGAAGGGAGAACGCGAACACGTTGTTGGAATAATCGAAATCCTTCATGGGCGCGAGCAGGGCCCTGTAGGTGCCCTTTGAATTCACTTCCGGAAGCGCCTTCATTTTGAAATCCTGCTTCCTCACGTTGAAGTCCTCAAGTATGCGTTTTTCCCTCTCGTTCAGCTCGGTCTCGTATCCTATTATCCTTCCGGCAATCCATCTTCCCGCCTCCATTTTCTTTTCCACATCCGGAAATCCGTAATTCTCCCCGCAATAGTATTCTCCCTCCTCGGGCTTCAGTTCCCCTTCCGCAAGCCGCTCGGAAAGCGCGATATTGAAGAGGTGGGACTGGAACGCATGAACGAACAGCAAGAGTATCTGCCGGGGCAGCTTCCTGAGCGCGTTTCCGTAGTCGTTGGGCTGCTGCGCTAGGTGTATCAGGAGCAGCCTCTCGAGCCTAAGGTGCTTCGGGAAATACTGGAGCGCCTTCTTGTAATCCTTCTCCTCGGCCAGCTTTTTCCTCGCCTCCACCGCGTAGGAATTCGTCTCCCCTTCGGTATCTAGCAGGTAGCTCTCCACGGCTCCCCTCAGGTCGCTCCGTATTAGCATCTCCCCGATTTTGTGCGTGTTGCCCCTGCTTCCCCCGAAGCGCTGCGGGCCGAAGTAGTTGGGAAACTTCCCCCTAAGTTCCGAGGCAATGTCCCTGACAATAGTTTCGTCCATTTCCCCGGTGACCTTGATTTTGAACCTGTTTCCCAGAAGCGAGCCTATTTCCGCCTTTTCCTGCGCGTGCCACGCACCCAGAATTTTCATCCCGCTTATCTTCAATCCCAATACGTCCTCCTTCTTAGCCCCGAATGCGGACATGAGCTGCGTTGTGAGCGCGCGCTTGTCCTTGGTCCCGGAATAGTTTATTCGTTTTGGCGACATGCGCAAGCGCGAGGCTATCTCCCTCACGGCGTCGGTGGTGCTCCAGTTCTCCTTCTGCACGACGAAATGCACGAAGCTGCTTCCGCTATCCGGCCTGCTAATATGAGTATCAAGGCTGAGCACCGTTCCGTCGGGCATTATCTCCTCGACCGCGAAGTCCGAGGGCTCCTGCTTTATGGTGCCGGACACGGATTTGGATTCCGAAGAAAGGTAGCTGAGCTTCATTATTCTGTTTGGCAAAAGAAGGAATTAAACCCTAGCTGGTTCGGACATGGGCGCAATTCCCGTTGCAGGGTTGCGCGTGTGTTCCAATTCATGAATTGCGCGGACAATCTTGAGGTAGGCGAAATCGCCCAGAAGGTGCGTTTCCAATATCCCAATCAGCTCGCCCTTTATCAGCCTTTTTTCCTCGGGCGTTAGCCCGTGCGCGCTCTCTCTTATGTCTGTAAGGTACTTGTCCGCTATTTCCGCCGAGCACGCGCCGGTCCACCAGCTTTTTGCGCAGCCCTGCAGGCCTATTTTGAGCGCCAGAAGCTTCGTCTTGGGCGTCGCCCCGTTCTCTATTGCCTCTGCAATCGCCTCCTTGAGCTTGGCGGGGTTGTCCACGTGCCCGTGCGAGGCCTGCTGGAAGAGAATGGGCTCATCGTGCCTGTTGGACAAATAAGAGGGGTTTTTTCCCAGGATGAGCCGCCTTGCAGGAATTTTTCTGGCGGAATCCGCAACCATCCCCTGCCTTTCGGCCACGAGCGTTGCCACCTTCATCACCAGCTTAGTAATTTTTCATTTCACCCTGCATGCCTTTCCTGTTTTATATTATGGCTGAACATGTATTTAATTGTATCCTTCGGCTGCAAAAACGGGTAATATGCGGTATGGAATGAGAACGAACTCTGTAGGAACTGGGCAAGCTTGTCCGTACGCTTCTCCTTGGGGTTCCTGTGCGACATCCGGGGTTCCTGTTTCGCAGCTTTCTGCTTTTCTGGTGCCTGCGGGTTTTTCCCCGCCCTTGTATTTATATTTTTCGTTTCAGAAAGGCAATCAGTGTGCCGGTTCCCCATTCTCATTTGGCCATTTTCCGCGACCTTTTCGCCCAAATCCATTTAAATCCCTTCCCCCGGAAATCCTACACTTATGCAACTGATAGTAGCGGAAAAGCCCAAGGTGGCCGGAAAAATCGCCGCCTTCATAGGAACAAACGTCATAAGGAAGTCTGAGGGAAGCGTCGGATATTACGAGACCACGGTCAACGGCAGGAAAGTGGTCGTCGCGCCCGCAGTGGGCCACGTTTTCACCCTCGTGGAGAAGAAGCGCACCAAGACTTATCCGACATTTGACATAGAATGGGTGCCGGCCTACAAGGGCAGCAAGGGCGCGGGTTATACTAAAGGATACGTGGACCTTCTCACCCATCTTGCAAGGCAGGCCGACGAGCTTGTGGTGGCGACAGACTACGACATAGAAGGGAGCCTTATCGGCTACAACGTTTTCAGGTTCTGCTACGGGAAGCAGAACGGCAAGAGGATGCATTTCTCAGCACTCACCCCCAGGGACATACGCGAGGCGTACGAGAATATAAGCGAGCTGGACTACCAGAACGCGTACGCAGGCGAGGCGAGGCACGTCCTTGACTGGTATTACGGAATAAACCTCTCGCGCGCGCTGATGAGCTCGCTGATTAGGAACCACGGCTTCAAGATAATGAGCGTCGGAAGGGTGCAGGGCCCCACGCTCGGGCTTCTTGCCGAACGCGAGATTGAGATAAAGAACTTCGTCCCAACCCCTTACTGGGAGATTTTCGCTTACGCAAAAGAGACGGCGTTCAAGCACGAGCACGACCGCTTCGTGGGCGAGGACCACGCCAAGGAAATATTCGCAAAGATTACGGACAGCGGCGCGATAGAGGACGTGATTAGGGAGGAAAAGACCGTCTATCCCTACCCTCCGTTCGATCTCACCAGCCTCCAGCTCGAGGCGTACAGGCTTTTCGGTTTCTCCCCTTCGCAGACCCTTGAACTGGCGCAGACGCTCTACGAGGCCTCCATGATTTCATATCCGAGGACGAGTTCGCAGAAGCTGCCCCCCAACCTCGGGCTCCAGAACATAATAAAGAAAATAGCCGAGATTCCCGAATACAGGGAAAAGGCCGAAGAATTGATTAGGAACGAGTGGTTCCGCCCCTTCCAGGGAAGGAAGGAGGACCCCGCGCACCCCGCAATACACCCTACCGGAATTCAGGGCAAGCCCGGGGACAAGGAGAAAAAGCTCTACGACCTCATAGTGCGCAGGTTCCTCGCGGTCTTCGCCCCGTTCGGGAAAAAGGAGCTCACAAAAGTGGTATTGAACAGCAACGGAGAGCGCCTCCTCGCGAACGGGGCGCGGCTCACGGAGCCGGGCTGGATAAGGATCTACGGCGATTATTACACTACCGAGGACATCCCGATAGGCGAGTTCCTCAAGGGCGAGAGCGTCCGCATAGCGGACAAGAAGCTGGAGAATAAGGAGACCAAGCCGCCCAAGCGCTTCACTCCCGCGTCGCTCATTTCCGAATTGGAAAGCAGGCATCTGGGGACCAAGGCCACCCGTTCCGTAGTTATTGACACGCTGGTGAGCCGCGACTACATAAAGGGAAGGAGCATAGAGGTCACTGATTTCGGAATGGCCGTCTTCCACGCGTTGAAGAAGAACGCGGCGCGCATACTGGACGAAAACCTCACGAGGAAGATAGAGGACGACATGGAGAAGATACAGACGGGCGAGATGACCAAGGAAACTGTCGTTGCCGAAGGCAAGGCCGCGCTCGTGGAAATACTGGACGAGTTCAAGCTCAAGGAGGAATTCATAGGGAAGGAGCTCAAGGCCGCCCTTGACGAAACCGAGATGAGGGAAAAGGTCGTAGGGAAGTGCGACAAGTGCGGCACCGGCAACCTCAAAATCATAAACTTCAAGGGCAGCAATTTCATAGGATGCTCCAGCTACCCCAATTGCAGGAACTCATTCCCGCTTCCGGGCTACGGCTTCCCCAAGCCCACAGGCAAGGTGTGCAAGTTCGACAACATGCCGATTGTGCTCATTTTGCGCAGCGGGGGAAGCAGGTTCGAGATGTGCATAGGAAGGAACTGCCCGTCCAAGGCCAACTGGGGCAAGAAGGCGGAGGAAAAGAAGGGAGCTGCGGCAGCAATCGGAACTGGGAACGCAAAACAGGAAACCTCCAAATCCGCTGAAGCCGGGCCCAAGAAGGAAAAAAAGCCCCGCGCGGGCAGGGCGAAAAAAAAGAAAGGGGCCGAAGCACCGAAATAGGCCCTAGTTCGGGCGTATTATCTCGTTTGGAATCTCCATGCAGATGTCCCTGATGTTTTCCAGGACTTCCGCAATAGGCTTCTTGTAGTCGCCGTTCCTCATTCCGACTATTCCGCTGCGCTCCAGGCGCTTCACGAGCAGGAACGACTCGTGCGCGAGCGTCCTCATGAACACAGCGTCCTTGGGGGTGAATGCCTTGGGGTTCACGGCCCTTATCAGTATCTTGCCCTGCAAGAGGTTGAGCTTGTCCGCGAGCGCGGCAGCGTAGACATGGCCCGTGGCGTATCCGGGCTTTCCTTCAAACGGAAGCTGGCCGTCCAGCCTGAGCCACTCGGCCATCAGCCTGTCCGCTGTTTCCTGCTTTGCCTTCGGCGTGAGCGAAGCCACGCTTACCGGGCCCATTCCCTTGGTCATGTGCACAGTTTCAACGAGCCTGGCGCACGGCGCCAGTTTCCTGAACTGTTTTCCCGGAAACGCCTGCCTGAGCGGCATCTCCTTTGCAGCATGCTGTGCATTTTGTGCAATTTGAGCGGTTTGTTTCATGTGTTGATAAAAGTGGAAAGTCGTATATAAATTCTGTGCGCTGCCTGTGCATTTTTTTCGCACATTTGTTTCATTTGGGACAAATACCTATGTTGAACACCGTGTGCCTGTAGCGCTTTTCCTTCTCCAGTTCCCCTGCGATTTCCCCAACAACTTTCTTCTTGATTTCCATGTATTTCTCCCTTCCGAGCTCCACGTTCCCTATCGCGTGCCTCCTGTTCTTGGTGTTGAAGCAGAACATGCAGTCCTGGCAGTTCTCCACGTTGTGCGAAAAGTAAACGTCGGAGCAGTTCCTTCCGTCCGTGACCTCGAAGCAGCGCGTGAGGTTCACGCTGTCCGAGCACTTTATGCAGAATTTAGAATCCAGTATGGAGGAGCAGCCGAACATGTATTCAGATGTGCGCGCCCAGAAGCAGTAGCCGCAGAATTTCTCGAACCACGCGTACGCGCTCCTGTAGCAGTATTGCGTGGGCCCGTAGTCCGCGCACTCCTGCGTCCCTATGTTCTTGTCAAACATCACTTCGGGCGTCGTGGACATTATTCCCGCAAGCGCCTTGGACGCGTTCGCCATCGCCAGCCCTTCCGCGTCCTTTTCCGAAATCGCGTTTGCGCCGTGCGCGAGCGATTCCTCCAGAGTGAGCGAGTTTTTCCCTATCTTCTCATAGAACGCGAGAGTGGGAACGAATACGTCCTTGCCGCTTTTTACGGACTTGGCCCTGTCCACCTTGGCCGCGAGGCTCTCTGTGAGCCACGGCCCGTAATCGTCCAGCCCGGAGAGCTTCTTGCCCAGCAGTATTGAAGTCGTAGTTGCGAACGCAGCCTCAATCTCTTTCATGCAATCCCACCCACGAGGTCCACTATGGACGGCATCGTTTTTTTGGACGCGAGCGTGTCCCGAATGTCCGCGACGAGCTTTGCCTTGAGCGTTTCAAATTTCCCCTTCTCCAGCTTCAGGTTCCCTATGCAGTTAGACTGGTTCCTGAGGTTGAAGCAAAAGAGGCAGTTCTGGCAGCTTTCAAGGTTCGCGACGAAATGGCAGTCCGAAGATGTGTAGGTGCGGAACGCCTCGAGCATGCGCACGCTCCTCCACGTCTCGTAATGCTTTATCCCGAACTTGATTTCCGCGGTGCTGTTGGTGCCGAATACGTATTCGCTGTGCCTCACCATCGTGGAGTGCGAAACGTACTTGCTGTAATACACGTATTCGGAATTGCCAACGAACGCGGAGTCTATGCACTTGTTGCTGCCCTCTATTGCGGTGCAGTTGCCCAGCTGCATGTTTCCCGCGTAATGGAATTTCTCCCTGAGCGCGCGGACGAGCGAATCCGTGTCCTTCACGTCGTTTATGTTCACCGGGGAACTTCCAGTTTTTTTCTCGAATTCGGCCATTTCTGAATTGGAGATGAATTTCGCTCCTTTTGGAATTGCGCGCCCAACTGCTATCTCTTTTCCGGAGAGCGCGGATTTTCCTTTCGCAGGAAGAGCGACGTAGCGCGACAGGTACTCGTCGTAGCCCTTCATCGGGCCTATCTCCCCTCCGAAAAGGACCCTGCAGGTGCTCGCCCAGGCCTCGTCCATGTCCATGCAATCACTTCTTCCTCGGCTCCGCGAGCACGTCCAGCGCTGCGAATTCGGGCAGCGGCTTCTTCTCCGCACCCGCGGCAGTGGTTTCATTTTCTTCCATGGCTTACGACTGGCGCAAAATTCCTATTTAAATAGTAACCCACCACCACTGGTATAGCAGATGGAAAGGGTTAAAAATTCCCCGAACGTATCCAATTCATGGACGTATCCAGCCTCAGGGAAGCGGGCCTCACGGAGGGGGAAATCAAAGTGTATCTCGCGCTCCTGGAGCTCGGCTCCTCCACCACGGGCCCGATAATTGAAAAGTCCGGAATCGCCCGCTCCATAATCTACCAGATATTGGAAAAGCTCATGCAGAAGGGGCTCGTCTCCTTCATCACCAGGGAAAAGACGAAATATTATCAGGCAGCCGAGCCCTACCGCCTGCTGGATTACGTGGAGGAGGAGGAAAGGAAGTTCGAAAAGACCCGGGAATCCATCAACGCGCTAATTCCGCAGCTGCTGTCCATGCACGGGGCGGAAAAGGAGGCCGAAGTGAAGGTGTACAAGGGCTTCAAGGGAACGATGACCGTGCACGAGCACACCTTCGAGCGCCTCAAGAGGGGCGAGGAATACTATTACATGGGCGTGACCGCGTACCAGCCGCCCGAGCAGCACGCGTACTGGATGAAGGACCACGTGCGAAGGGCAAAGGCTGGGATAAAAACCCGCATGCTTTTCGAGCGCAAGACCGAGCCCGCGGTTTTGAAAAATCGGAACAGCTACCCCCTGTGCGACGCGAGGTACATGCCCGAGGGGCTCAACACGCCCGCATGGTTCATGGGATACAAGGGCGTGGTCGCAATCAGCATCCCGTCCTCCAAGCCGATAACGATAGAAATAACCAACCAGGAAATCGCGGATTCCTTCCGCGCGTATTTCGAGGAATTTTGGAAGAAGAGCAAAGCATTCAAAAGTTAGGTTTTTATTTTCCGGCTTCCTACCCCATATTGCTAATTACGGGTGCGGGTGCATTTATGGTACGCAAATTCAGCGATTTCAACCTCAGGGGAAAGGTGATTTTCAAGCGCATAGACATCAATTCGCCCCTTGAGAAGGGGATAGTGCAGATGAACCCGCGCATAAGGGCGCACGCGAGGAGCGTCGCGGAGCTGCGCGACGCCGGCGCGAAAATAGTCCTGCTCGCGCACCAGGGCCGGCCGGGCGAAGAGGATTTCATCCCGCTGGAGCAGCACGCAAAGCTCCTTGAGAAGGAGCTGGGCACCCCCGTTTATTACGTGGACGACGTGATAGGCGAGAAGGCGCAGAAGGCGATACTCCAACTGAGGAACGGGGAAGTCCTTCTGCTAAACAACGTGCGCATGCTCGGGGACGAGACCAGCAAGACCCATGACTCGGAACTCGTGAAGGCGCTCGCGCCGCTGGGCCACTATTTCATACTTGACTCGCTCTCAGTTTCGCACAGGGACCACGCCAGCGTGGTAGGGTTCATGCGCCACCTCCCGAGCGGCGCGGGAAAAGTCCTACACGACGAGATTGAGGCGCTAAAGAGGATGGACGGCGCGCAGAACATCACATTCATTTTCGGGGGCTCCAAGGTGGAGGACTCGTTCGGCGTGATGAAAAGGTGGCTTTCCACGAACAAGGTCAGGAAAATCCTCGTCGGAGGCGCCCTCTCCATACTTTTCCTCCATGCGAAAGGCTACGGCGTGGGCGGCTCGCTCGCGTACCTTGAAAAGACCGGGCTTTTGCAGCACGCCAAGGAGGCGCGCGAGATGATGGAAAAATACCCGGGCAAGATAGAGATTCCCTCGGACGTGGGCCTGTGCGTGGACGGGAAGAGGGTGGACTGCCCTGCGGATAGGGTAGAGCGGGGGGAGATTTTCGACATAAGCGAAAAAACTCTTCTGCGCTACAAGGAAATCATATACGACTCGGACTTCATATTCATGAACGGGCCGATGGGGGTTTATGAAATGAAGGAATTCGGCTGGGGCACGAGCCACGTGCTCGAGGCGGTCTCGCGCTCGGAGGCGTTCTCGCTCCTCGGAGGCGGGCACACGATAACCGCGATAGACAAGTTCGCAATCCCAAAGGAGAAATTCGGGTACGTCTCCCTTTCTGGAAAGGCGCTCGTGGAATACTTAAGCGGAAAGGAGCTTCCGGGCCTGAGGGGGCTCACGGACAACCTTGGGAGGTTCAGCGTTTAGCTGCGCCGCGGAAAAAACAGTTCGTGCAAGAATCGAACGCGCGCGTTCGTGGAATGCCGGAAAGCTATATAAACTTTCACGGAGTTTTCCACCCCCATGGAGGGGAGGCATTTTGCGATTTTATTCGTGCTATTCATAGCCATTTCGTTTTACGTGATGGGCTGGCAGACCGCGGACCTCGTATACTACGGGTTCCGGAGCTTCCTGCGAATGGCCGCCTCGTACGTAATCTCCATAATCTCCATGGTCGTCCTCGCCCTGCTGATCACGCACAACAGGCGGCTTTCCGCGCTCCTCTTCCCAATCCTGGACGTCCTGCAGGCGGTCCCGGTGCTGGGCTTCCTTCCCTTTGCAATCCTCTTTTTCGTGCACGTGTTCCCCGGCGGCATAGTCGGCCAGGAGCTCTCCTCAGTATTCCTGATAGTGACGGGCATGGCATGGGCGCTCGGGTTCGCGATAATAGAGAGCATAAACTACATAACGGGCGACATGCGCGACCTCGCAAAAATGCTGGACCTGCGCGGGTTCCGCTACCTCACCGAGCTTGTCTTTCCGGCCGCGCTCCCGCAGTTCGTCTCCAGCTCGATGACGGCCTGGGGGGGCGGCTGGTACTTCCTCGTCGCGAGCGAATACATCTCCATGGGCACCGAAAACATACAGCTTCCGGGGCTCGGCTCCTTCATAGCCCAGTCCGCGTTCTCCTACAACATGGCCCATTCCCTCATCGGGCTCGCGATGCTCGCCTTCATAGTATTCGGAATGAACATTTTCATGTGGCAGCCGCTCCTCAAGAAAAGCAGGGGGCAGCTGGAGAAATCCGAGGAGAATTTCGTCGTCCGCCTCCTAGAGCGGATTTACGGGGCGTTCGGCTCGCTCGCAAGGAGGTTCCAGGGCCGCTCCGTGCGGCTCATGGAATCGCTCTCCATCGGCCCCGATTACAGCTGGAAGGGCGCGGGGCAGAACGTGGAGAAGTTCTCGTACGTGCTGCTGGCGGGCGTTTTCCTGCTTTTCGGCTACATCCTGGTTTTCCGGCTTCCCGAATACCTGAAAAACGGGCTCATATTGCAGTACATGTTCGCATCCGTTGCACGCATGATCGCAGGGTACGCGATTGCGCTCGTGTGGACCTGCCTGGTCGCGATATTCCTCGCCAGGAACAAGAAGGCGATGGGCGCCCTGATGCCTTTCTTTGACCTCGGGCAGTCAATACCCGCGATTTCGGTGTTCCCCATAGTCGTCATAGTCGTGGTGCAGACGATCGGCGGGCAAATCGGCCTGAACGTCGCCTCCATACTGCTCCTGCTCACGGGCATGCAGTGGTACTTCCTGTTCAACCTCATCCGGGCGGTGCAGACCATCCCGGAGGAGATATTCGATCTCTCGGCAATCCTGAGCCTGAAGTCCGCGGACAAGCTCAGGCACATAATGGTGCCGGCCCTGCTCCCGGCGATTTTCATAGCGAGCGTGGAATCGCTCGGCGGGGGATGGAACGCCTCCATAGTGAGCGAGTACATAGTCGGGCCGAACGGCCAGCCCTTCCAGATGCCCGGCCTCGGCTATCTCCTTTCCTCATCATCGGCCGCCGCGAACATGGACGGAATACTTTTAGCTGTTTCCTCCATAATGATTATCGTGCTCACGCTGAATTACCTTGTATGGAAGCCCCTGATACGCGGCAGCGACCGGTATAAGTTCTAGGCGATCTTGGATGGTTGAACTCAGCATCAGGAACGTTTCCAAGGTTTACGAGACCGACGGCAAGTCGGTGCCGGCGCTGGAGGACGTGACCATAAGGATTACCAAGAGGGAATCCGTCGCGCTCATCGGCCCCTCGGGTTGCGGAAAGACCACGCTGATACGCATGATAGCCGGGCTTGAGAAGCCCAGCTCAGGGGAAATCAGGTTCCACGGCAAGCCGCTCGCGGGCCCGGACCAGAAGATAATGATGGTTTTCCAGAGCTTCGCGCTCCTGCCCTGGAAGACCGTCTACGAGAACATAGAGCTGGCGCTGCTCGACCGGCCCGAGGACGAGCGCAGGAAACTGGTGAACAAGTACATCAACCTCATCGGCCTCCAGGGCTTCGCCGAGAACTATCCGCGCGACCTCAGCGGGGGAATGAAGCAGCGCGTGGGCGTCGCGCGCGCATTGTGCAGGGAGCCCGACATACTCATACTGGACGAGGCGTTCAGCGGCCTGGACCAGCTCACCGCCCGCAACCTGCAGAACGAGATACTGCGCTACTACCAGAACAAGAGGATGAAGCCGGACGTGCTCCTTCTCATCACGCACAACATCCAGGAGGCGGTTTACCTCGCGGACAGGGTGATCGTGCTCAGCCACAGGCCGGGGCACATAAAGGCGGACATGAGGATAGAGCTGGACAAGCCGAAGAACATGCGCGACCGCAGGTTCCAGGACTACGTGGACGAAATAACCTCGCTCATCACCTGATTTTGTTTCGCCGCCCTACCCGATTACGCCGCCGATGTCGCTCGCAGGGCTTTTCTGCAGCGCCTTGAAAGTGCGCTCCTGGCCGTCGTATTCAAAAAGGCCGACGTACGTGCCCCAGTTCACGAACAGCTTGTGGAAGCGCTCCCGGTCCTGTATCGGGTATTTCTCCGTTATTTTCCTGAAAAGCTCGTCTTCGCTGGCGCCGTTCTTTTTCCTCAGCAATGCGCCGGCCGTCTTGAAAGGCTCTATCAGCGATATCTTCTTGCGCAGTATCCTCTTCTTGTCCTCTATGGTGCCGAGGCTGACCGCCTCGCCGTAGAGCGTGAGCGTCGCCGTCCCGTCCTTGACGGTGAGCAGTTCAAATAGCTCTGCCATGTCTATCGCTGCGCCCAGCTCGTCAATCGGCATGTGCAGCTCCTCGCTCAGGAACGATATTTTGGCCTGTCCGCCGTAGGAATAGAGGACCTCTACCAGCCCCAGCACCTTTCCGACGGATGCGTCAGGGATGGGTATTATCTTGTGCTTGACCATAAAAGACCGTATTTCCTATTCTGAATCGCATATTTATAAGGTTTGATTTTTTCCGGGCGTTTTTCCACCCTCGGACACCCCCCCAATATTTCAAGTTGAGGCCAGAACTCAAGGTCCCAATCACGGCCTAAATCCGCGAGGAGGCTGCCGCCCCCTCCAATTCGCCGAAGTGTTCGGCGAATGGGTCAGAAGCCGATGCGTCGGCTTCCCGGTCCCAGGGTTAATCCCTGCCCACCCCCGCCGCAGGGGCTTCGCCCCTGAGGCCCCAGCATTCGCGAGTTAGGTTTCTTTTGGGCGAATCCCATGCCTTTTTTTCGCACAACATCTCAGATGCGTCTAGCATTGGATATAGTCAGAACTCAAGGTCCCAATCACGGCCTTGATGCAATCTCGGCTCAGACAATCTTGTGCTCATCAATGCATATGGATTGGCGGAGGGGAAATAAAAAACAGCGCCGTGGAACGGTTTAAAAACCAAGTCCCGGCCAATTGCGCGGAGCGGGGCTGGTCGGAAATGAAAATGAACCGAAAACAGGCAAAAGGAAACGAAAGAAAAAATGGGATAAAAAGTTAAAACTAAAAAAGGGAAAAAATCAGAGGTTTATCTTGAGGCCGAGCTCCTTCTTGAGCTCCCTGTAGCGGTTCCTGATGGTAACCTCGGTTACCCCGGCGACGTCCGCGACCTCCTTCTGCGTTCTCTTCTCCCCGTGCATCGCGCTCGCGATGTACAAGGCAGCGGCGGCGACGCCCGTGGGCCCGCGGCCCGAAATCAGCCCCTTCTTGACCGATTTCTTGATGAGCTTCACGGCCTCCTCCTGCACCGGCGGGCCGAGCTTGAGCGCGGCCGCGAATTTCGGAACGTACTGGCTCGGGTCCGTGAGCGGCACGTCAACGTCCAGCTCCACCTTGATGAACCGATAGGCCCTCCCGATTTCCTTCTTCTCAATTCCAGAGGCCTTGGCTATCTCATCTAGCGTCCTCGGAATTCCGTGCATCCTGCAAATCGCGTAAATGACCGCGGAAACGACGCTTTCTATGAGCCTTCCCCGAATAAGCTCCTCCTTCACGACCCTCCGATAGAGGAGCGCGGCGCTCTCCTTGATGTTCTCGGGCAGCCCGAGCGAGGAGGCAATCCTGTCCAGCTCCGCGAGCGCAATCGCGAGGTTCCTCTCCATGGAGGTCGCGATGCTCACCCTCTTGTGCCACTTCCTCATCCTGTACAGCTGGGCCTGCTTCTTCGGAGAAATCTTCACGCCGCGTATGTCCCTGTTGTACTGGTCTATCTCGGTTACGAGGCCCTTGTTCGGCCTCATGAACTTCACGGGCGCGCCTCCGCGTGCCCTTTTCTCCTTCTGCTCGGCGTCAAACGCCCTCCACTCCGGGCCGAAGTCCATTATGCTCTCGGTTATGATGAGCCCGCAGGTTCCGCAGATTATCTCGCCCTTTTCGTAGTCGCGAATCAGTTTCTTGCTTCCGCATTCTGGACATTTGTTTTCAGCCATGTAGTTTCCCCCCTGAAAGTCATGATTAGGTTTTTAAATATTTCCATGATTTGCAAATCATTTAGGGGACTAGGTCTTTATAACCTTTTCGGTAGCCGTTCCCCACACTAGGGCTCCGAAGCCCACTCTTTCTAATTCTCCCCGTAATAGTAGCTCCCGCTCTCCTTCTGCTCCCTGTCCAGCACGCTCCCGGGCTTGTTTATCCTAGGCCGATTGCTGTCCTTGTCCCTGCGCATGCTCACGTCCACCAGCTTGAGGAACGCGTTCATGCCGTCCCTCTTCTTGAGCGGCGCCGAGGCGTGGCCCCGCGAGCTCTGCTCGCCGTCGAACACCACGAGCCGGGAGGCTATAGCGTCCACGAAGACCACGTCGTGGTCCACCACGAACGCGCTTTTTCCGGAATCGGAGAATATCGCCCTGAGCAAATCGCCGAGATTGAGCCTCTGCTCTATGTCCAGGAATGCCGAAGGCTCGTCCAGCAGGTAGATGTCGGCCTCCCTGCTGAGCGCCAAAGTAATCGCGACCCTCTGCAGCTCCCCTCCGGAGAGCTCGTCCAGTTCCTTGAGCAGGAGCCGATTCACGTCCAGCCTCCTCCTGCACTCGTTGAGCACCGATGCGTTGAGGTCCTTTGCCGAGAGCAGCTGCTCCACGGTAACGCCCTCCTCCGCCTTTATGTACTGGGGCTTGTAGGACACCTTGAACTGCCCGCCTTCGCCCTCGTCGGGCTTCTCCACTCCGGCGAGCATCTTCACGAACGTTGATTTTCCGAGCGCGTTCCTGCCCACAATCCCGACTATCTCGCCTTCCCGGACGTCGCCTCCGTCGCAGGAGAGCGCAAAGCCGTTGTACGCCTTCTTCATCGGCGAATAGGAGAACTTGGGCGGCTTTTTCCTCTCTCCCTCGCTGAACCTGCTGAAAACTATTTCCCTTTCGCGGAACTTTATGTTCTCGTCCTTGAGGAATCCCGATAGGTATTCGTTTATCCCGCCGCGCACGTTCTTCACGTTTGATACGACGCCGTAGACGTTCTCGTCGCCCCAGAAAAGATACACGTAATCGCTCGCGTAGTCCAGTATCGCGAGGTCGTGCTCGGCGAGCATGACCTTTTTCTTCTCCCCGAATTCCTTGAGCAGCACCGCAATCTTCATCCTTTCGGCTATGTCCAGGTAGTTGGTGGGCTCGTCGAAAAAGTAAATGTCCGCGTTCTTCATGTACGCGACCGCGATTGCGAGCTTCTGCATCTCGCCTCCGGAAAGCTGCGAGAGCTTGCGGCCCAGTATTTTTTCGAGCTGGAATTTTCCTATCACTTCATCCTTCCTGCCCTCGTCGAATTTCCTGAGCAGCTCCGCGGCGGTCCCGTCAAAGACGCCCCTTATCTGCTCCACGTTCTGGGGCTTGTAGCTGGCCTTGGCAGTGCTGCCGAGCGCCTCCCAGTACCTCCTCTGCTCCATGGTGAATTTGGCCATGAGGTCCTCGTCGCTGATTTTCTTGCGCTTGGTGCTCCCGAAATTGGGGCGCAGCTGTTTTGTGAGTATCCTTAGCGAGGTGGTCTTCCCTATCCCGTTCTTGCCCACCAGTCCAGTGACCCCGTCCTTGGGAAGGGGCATTCCGTGTATCCTGAACGCGTTCACGCCGTACTGGTAGAGGGGCGAGCCTATCTCCTCCTTGAGGTTGATTATGCTTATGCAGCTCATCGGGCATTTCTTCACGCAAATGCCGCAGCCTATGCAGAGCTGCTCGCTTATCACCGGGTACCTGCCTTCCTCCTCCGTGACGACGCACTCCTTGCCCATCCTGTTGACTGGGCACACCTTCTCGCACACGTATCCGCACTTCTCGCGGGTGCATAAGTCCCTGTCTATTACCGCTATCCTCATTTTCCCTCACTTTCGAATTGAACCGGGCATAATAATATGAATTAAGCTGGAGGTTCGCATTTATTAATTGCGCGGAGGCGCAATAAATAGGTTACTGGTGCCTGATGCATCCCGGGCGGCACTTGTCCGTTGCGGCAATCTCCTTTTTGGAAACGCCCTTGCTCACGACCTTTATCCTGCCCCTCATATTTTTGGGCAGCTCGCTCGTCTCGCCATTCATCCCGCTGCTTATCCGTTTGATGGCACCTTCGACCCACGCCTTCATGTGCGGCTTTTCCGCTGCCTTCTTGAGCTGGGGAACGGCTTCCATCCCTATTTCCCGGATCACTGCCTCGGCCTTCATCCTGAAATTGAATGCCGCAGCATCATCAATCTTGAGCTCTATGCTCAGGGTCTTCAGAATCTCGCCCACTGCCTTGGTGCCGAATGCAACAAGCTGCCTGCGGTGCTCCGGCGAGTACTGCTTCTCGCTTACGTGGCTCGCAGTCCACATCTTGTTAATGAGGCCGTTTATTTCCCGCCTCTCCACGACCGTTTCCCCTATCTCTTTCGCGTCCTTTGCGAGGACGGGGAACGTCTCGCCCATTCTCTCCACGAGTTGGTCTGCAGGAGCGCCTTCGGACCTGCAGATTTCAACTATCGTGCCCTTGATCGCCTTTTCCAGTTCCGCGTCCGCGGGCTTGGGCGCCTTCGCCCTCTCGCGGACATTCTTCAGGTTTATTAGCAGGAGCGGTATTGCAGGCTGCCCGTGTTCGCGGATTTTTGCCGAGCACGCATCTATTTCCGCGGAATTGCCTCTCCCGGCAGATTCAACGAGCGTGCGCATGTCCTCCGTAATTCTGGCTGCTTGTTCCTGTTCCATGTTTCCACCGTGCTTTATTTGGCGGAAGTTGTTTATAAATATGTTTATTTGAGGGTTATTCGTACCTGAGCGCCTCCACCGCGTCCAGCTTCGCGGCGTTCCTCGCTGGTATGTAGCCTGCAAGCACGCCTACGATGAAGGAGAACGCGACCGCGCCGAGCGCGACCCACCACGTGACGCTGCTGGGAATCCCGAAATAAGAAATTACGTTCGAAACCCCGATGCTGAGCGCGAGCCCGAGCATGCCGCCCACAACCCCGATTATACCGGACTCCACGAGGAATATTCCCATTATCATCCACTGCGTCGCGCCGAGCGCCTTCATCACCCCGATTTCGCGGGTGCGCTCCATCACGCTCATGAACATCGTGTTCGCAATGCCGATGCTTCCTACAAGCAGCGAAATCGCGGCTATCCCGCCGAGGAAAAGGCTCAGCGCCGCGGTTATGTTTCCGACCTGCTGATTTATGTAAGAAGAAGTAATGACGCTGAAGTTCTTGTTGTCCGCCTTAACCTTGCGCGTGCGCAGGAGCGCATTCGTTATTTCATCTGCAACCTCGTCCGGGTTCGCACCCTGGACGACCTTAAGGTCTATTTCCGTGACGTCGCGGTTGCCCTGGAACTGCGGGATGACCAGGCGGGCGTCCTCAGGCGCGATGTAAGCCACGACGTCCAGCGTGCTGGTGAGCCCCCCGCCCTTGCTCAGCACCCCCACCACGCCGAAGCTCTTGTTTCCGACAATCATCCTCCTTCCGACGGATATATCCTGCCCGAACGTGTCGTGGGCTATGCTGTAGCCCACAACTATCGAGCCGCGCTCCCCGCTCCGCAGCTGCCTCCCGGTTTCCATGCTGAAATTGTACATCGCGTTTAGCAGGTTCGGGTCCACGCCCACCACGTACATAGTTATGTTCTCGCCCCTGTACTGGACAGGCGTGCGCCCCTCCATGGTATAGCCGATTATCCCTATGTCGGGTATCTTCCTTATCGCGTCGTAATCGTTGAGCGTGAGCGGGGCCTGCGCGCCGAAAAGCGAGCTGCCGCCCTCTATCGAGCCGGGCGTGATGGAAATGGTGTCGCTTCCCATGAAGCTGAGCTGCGCCTTTATGTACGAGTCCAGCCCCTGCGCGAGCGAGACCATTATCACAATCGCGAAAACGCCTATTATTATCCCTATCACGGTGAGCCAGCTGCGCAGGCTCCTCCGCATGAGGTTCATCACCGAGTATTCCACCAGGTCGGCAATCATGAGGGTTCCCTGCTTCCGGTTTCGCGTTTTCCCTTCATTTTCTCTTTCCCTCGATGCGCCCGGACTCGCTTATCTTCCCGTCTTGCATGAACACCATGCGCTCGCCCATGTCCGCGACGTACTGCTCGTGCGTCACCACCACTATGGTCTTTCCGCGCTTCCTGTGCAAATCGTCGAAAATCTCCAGCACCTGCCTCGCGCTCACCGAGTCAAGGTTGCCCGTGGGCTCGTC
>JAKANX010000010.1 GCA_021823425.1 Microcaldota archaeon | reverse complement strand
TTTACCGTGATGAAGCGCCTGCGGGAATTGTGCGCGGAAAAGGGCATCAGGCTCGAGATTACCGGCGGGCGGCCGCGCCCCGACCAGATAAGGTTCGCAAAGGAAGGGGGCGAGATTGACGCGCTAATTAGGGGGATGGCGCGCGAACTGGGCGCCACGCTGATTACCGGGGACAAGGTGCAGCACCTCGCAGCCGAGGCCGAGGGAATTGAAGCGGTCTACCTCAGGGCTAAGGAGAGCGCCGAGGAGCTCGCGTTCAAGAAATACTTCACCCCGGAAACCATGAGCATACACCTCAAGGAGGGCTGCGCGCCGCTCGCGAAGGTGGGCAAGCCGGGCGAGATAAGGCTCGTTTCCTTGGGAAAGCCGCTCACCACCAACGAGCTGCGGGCGATGAGCGAGGAAATAGTGGAGGCGACCGAGCGGAACAACGAATACTATTTCGAATCGGACAAGAAGGGCGCGACCGTGATACAGATGGGAAGCTTCCGCATAGTGATAACGAAGCCGCCCTTTTCCGACGGATTCGAGATTACGGCGGTGCGCCCCATAAAGAAATTGAGATTCTCGGACTACGAAATGACAGAGAAATTGAGGAAGAGGCTGGAGGAAAAGGCAGAGGGAATAGTGATTTGCGGGCCGCCCGGGAGCGGAAAATCCACGTTCGCGGCCGCGCTTGCGGAATTCTACCAGGAAAAGGGCAAGATTGTGAAAACTCTTGAGAGCCCGCGCGATTTGCAGGTGAAGAACGAAATCACGCAGTACGCGCCGCTGGAGGGGGATTTCGAGAACACCAAGGAAATAGTCTTGCTGGTGCGCCCGGACTACTCGTTCTACGACGAGGTGCGCGTGATGAAGGACTTCATGATTTACGCGGACATGCGCATGACCGGGGTGGGGATGGTCGGGGTGGTGCACGCGAACAGGGCGATTGACGCGATACACAGGTTCATCACCAAGATAGAGATGGGCATAGTGCCGCAGATAATAGACACCGTGATACTCATACAGAACGGCGCGATACGGAAGGTGTACGAAACGAGCGCCTCGGTCAAGGTGCCGTACGGGATGAGGGAGCGGGACCTCGCGAGGCCGGTGATTGAAATACGGGATTTTGAAACGGGCGCGAACGAATACGAAATCTACAAGTTCGGCGAGGAGACGGTGATAATCCCGATAAAGGGGCCCGCAGGGGGCGGAAGGAGGGAAAACAGGGAGGGCCGCTCGTTCTCATTCAAGGAAAAGGTTTCGGGAATAGTGGGCCATTACCTTGACAGGTTTGAAATAGAGGAGAGCGGGGAGGGGCTTGCCCTTGTCGTCCCGAGGCGCGAGCTCGTTTCCATGGACCGCAAGAGCAGGAAAAAGCTCGAGCGCGTAATAGAGAAGTTCAGGCTCGAAGTGCGGCAAACATAACCAATAAAACCCTATCCGCGCAATTGTCTCCATGGGAGAGCACTTATCCGATATTGACATCGCCCAGTCCGTAAAATTGAAGCCCATTTCCAAAATAGCGGCCAAAATCGGAATACCGAAAGCGGAGCTTGAATTCTACGGGAAGTACAAGGCGAAGGTGCCCATTTCGTATTATGAGAAATTGAAGGGCAACCCCACGGGAAAGCTCATTTTGGTTACCGCTATCACGCCGACCAGCCTGGGCGAGGGAAAAACGACGACCGCTATCGGGCTTGCGCAGGCGCTCGCGAAGATGAAGAAGAAGGTGATGGCTACGCTCAGGGAACCCAGCCTCGGTCCCGTGTTCGGGATAAAGGGCGGCGCGACCGGAGGCGGGTATTCGCAGGTGCTTCCCATGGAGGACATAAACCTGCATTTCACAGGCGACATACACGCCATTACTACGGCGAATAATTTGCTCGCTGCAATGATTGACAATCACATTTTTCAGGGCAATGAATTGAAATTCAAAAACGTGGCGTGGAAGCGGTGCATGGACATGAACGACCGCGCGCTCAGGAGGGTGCAGGTCGCCCTTCTCCCTCCGGGCCACGAGCGCTGCGACGGGTTCGACATAAGCGTGGCGAGCGAGGTGATGGCGGTTTTCTGCCTTTCCAACGGCCTTGAGGAGCTCAAGCGGAGGCTCGGGAGCGTTATCGTGGGCTACAGCGAGGCAGGCGCGCCCATTCACGCGCGCGAGCTCAAGGCAGAGGGCTCCATGGCCGCGCTGCTAAAGGACGCGCTCAACCCCAACTTGGTGCAGACTCTTGAAGGCGTGCCCGCGTTCGTGCACGGCGGTCCTTTCGCGAACATCGCGCACGGCACGAATTCCATAGTTGCTACGAAAATGGCGCTCAGGCTCGCCGATTACGTAGTTACGGAATCCGGGTTCGGCTCGGACCTCGGGGCCGAGAAATACTTTGACATCGTCTCGCGGGACAGCGGATTCTCGCCTGACGCGGTTGTTCTGGTGGCGAGCGTGAGGGCGCTCAAGCTTCATGGGGAGGCAGCGAAGGAGAACCTCAAGGGCGAGGACGTTGCCGCGATGGAGAAGGGATTCTCCAACCTCCTCCGCCACGTGGAGAACATGCGCAAGTTCGGAATAGAGCCGGTAGTCGCAATCAACAGGTTCCCGACGGACAGCAAGGCCGAACTCAGGAAACTTGCGGAGCTCTGCGAAAAGAACGCGGTCAGTTTCGCGCTCTCGGAAATCTGGGCAAGGGGCGGACGGGGGGGCATAAGGCTTGCGGAAAAGGTTCTCTCCGCGTTGGAGAAGGGAAACAAGTCAAGGCCAATCTACGCGCTGGAGCTGCCGCTCGCCAAAAAGATAGAAACCGTGGTGAAGGAGGTTTACCGCGGAAAAGGAGTTATTTTCACGGACGCGGCGAAGGCGTCGCTGGAAAACGCGGAAAGGCTGGGGTACGGGAAACTGCCGGTGTGCATCGCGAAAACGCAGTATTCGTTCTCCGACGACCCGAAGCTGCTCAACGCGCCCGAGGGATTCACGGTCACTGTGCGCGAGGTGCGCATTTCCGCAGGAGCTGGCTTCGTCGTCGCCATAGCAGGCGACATAATGACGATGCCCGGGCTTCCCAAGAGCCCGGCCGCGGAGAGGATAGATGTAAAGGACGGGAAAATAACCGGACTGTTCTGAATGGTGGGCAAAATGGAAAAAATCATCTCTACGAATTTCTCGGACATAATGCCCGCGAACGTGGAAATCAAGGAATTCCCGGACGGGGACGGCTACGTGAGGGTGCCTAACGCCAAGAGCCTTGCGGGAAAGGACGTGCGGGTGTTCCACCGCCTCTACCCGAACCAGAACACTTCGCTCATGCAGGCGCTTTTCCTCGGAAGGGCCCTGCGGGGGGCAAAAAGCGTGGAGCTAGTCGCGCCGTACATCCCCTATTCGCGGCAGGACAAGCTCTGGCTTGAAGGCGAGGTCAAGAGCGCCGAAGTCGTGATGGAGATGCTTGGGTTCGCCGGCTATTCCAAAGTCACCACTTTTGACTGCCATTTCCTCAAGAAGGCGGGGGAATTTGAGTACGGGGGGATGAAGATAAGGAATATAACGCTCAGCAGCCTGCTCATTGCGCACGCGAAAAAGCGGCTCGGGGACGATTTGGAAGTGATAAGCCCTGACGCCGGCGCCAATTACATGAGCAGCGGCAAGGGGATGAAGAAGGTGCGCGGCGACTACGGGAAAGGGAACGTGGTGTACAGGGACATAGAGAAGATGGAGATGGATTTCGACGTGGCCGGCAAGAACGTGCTCATAATAGACGACATGATTTCAACCGGGAGCACCATGGTGCGCGCCATAGAGAATTTGAGGAAGAACGGGGCGGGAAAAATAGCGCTCGCCGCGACGCACGGATTTTTCCTCAAGGACTCGCTAAAGAAGCTAGGGCAGCTCAGCGACTGCATATTCACGTCAAACACCATACCGACTTCGGCGGCCGAAGTGGACTTCATGGACGCGCTCTAATGCACCCGGATTTAAAAGCGTTCATGGGGCTTAGTGCGGTTTAAATTTGTTGCCCAACAAACCATTTTTGGGTTACATGAAAATCATATTCTTCAGCGACACCTACCTCCCGAACACGGACGGCGTTGTGAGCTACATAGTCAATTACAGGAAGATGCTTGAGGAGATGGGCCACGAGGTATACGTGTTCGCGCCCGGCACCAAGAAGCACAGGGACGAGAACAGGGACCCCAGGGTGCACTACTTCAATTCAATCCCGTTCATGCCTTACCCCGAATACCTTGTCGCGCTCCCGTTCACTTCGGCGACCCACATGGTCAAGGAGATTAAGCCGGACATAGTGCATTCGCACGGCGTCGCGACCACCGGGATAATGGCGTTCCAGGCGGCGAGGAAAATCGGGGTTCCCGCAGTAGTCTCGTTCCACACCATGGTCTCGGACGCGACGCATTACATAACCAAGAAGGAGCTGCTACAGAAGCCCCTCGAATCCACGATATGGGCGTACCTCAAGTGGTATTTCCCGCAGTTCGACAAGGTCATCGCGCCGAGCAACTTCGCGGCCGCGATACTGGAGAAGCAGGGGATAAAGAACGTCGTAGTGAAGCCCGCGTGCCTGGACCTGCGGAACTTCCACCCCAAGGCGGAGGGCGAATTCGTAAAGAAGAGGTACAACGCCGACGGGCCGATAGTGCTTTTCGTCGGGCGCTTGGTGATGGAGAAGAACCTCGCGCTCCTGATTGACGCGGCGCAGAAGGTGCTCAACAAGATTCCGAACGCGAAATTCGTGATTGCGGGCAAGGGGCCGGCCGAGCAGGACTACAAGGACATGGTCAGGGCAAGGGGGCTCTCGGACAGCTTCGTGTTCGCGGGCTTCGTGCCTGACGCCGAGTTGCCCGGGCTGTACAAGGCCGCGGACGCGTTCGCTTTCCCGTCCTTTTTCGACACGCAGGGGCTGGTCGTGCTCGAGGCGATGGCGACCGGCACCCCGGCGGTGGTGCCCAAGGACAGCGCGGCAGCGGAATTCGTCTCGGACGGGGAGAGCGGGTACTATTTCTCGGACAGCCAGGACTTCTCCGAAAAGATAATACAGGCAATTTCAAACAAGGGGAGGCTGGAGAAGAACGCGGTGGCCTCGGCGAGGAAGCACGAGATAAGGGAGGGCGCCAAGGACCTGCTGGAATTCTACGAATCCCTGCTCAAGTCCAAAAAGCCCGAAAAAAGCTAGAACGCGGACGCGAGCGAGCGCAGGAACTCCCTGTGGTTCTTGGAATTCACGAACGCGGACGCGAGAAGAACTCCTTTTGCGCCCAGCTCCAGGCTCTTTTTCACGTCTTCCTTGCTGCTTATGCCCGCGCCGCAGAGCACGGCCATCTCGCCGTTTATCGTTGCGATGGTGTCAACTGCGTGCCTTATCACTTCGGGCTTCGCGTTGGACACCGAAATGCCGCTGCCGATTAGCTCGGGGGGCTCGATTGCGATGAATCTCGCGTTGAGGCGGCCGATTTTGAGGACCTCCTCCTGGCTCTCGGCGCATATCACCGTTTCAAGCCTGAGCTCGTTCATCCGGTCGAGGGCGAGCTTGATTTTCTCAAACGGGACCTTGCGCTCGGAATGGTTGAGCAGCGAGCCCGCTGCCTTGGCCTCCTTTATCGCCTCTGCTGGCAGAGAGCCCGTGAATGCCCCGGGCTTCACGTCGTCCACGTGCTGCGCGAACGAGTCCTTGTATAGCCTGGAGGCGTCCTTGAGGTGGATGCACGGCACCGCGACAGGAATCCGGACGCCGCTCTCCTTGGAGACCTCCTTTGCGGTCTCAACGTAGTCCAGAGCCTTCTCAAGGCTTGCGGGGTACGTTTTCAGGTTCAAGAATATCATTTTTTTACCTTGCTTTAGCTTCTGCCGAACGGTTTAAAAAATGGTTTTCCGCCATCGCCCGGAGCGGAACGGGCGCATGAAAAGGATTTAATTGCTAATCAACCAAAATAATGTCACTTCTCTTTTGCCGAGGTCGCATAATCCGGTAGTGCGTCGGTCTCGAACTCGTAATCTACGGGAAAACCGATCCTTCACGGGATTGCAGGTTCAAATCCTGCCCTCGGCGCTTTTTCTCCTTGGACATATCTAAAATAGATATGTTTAAATAAGACATGCGGGAACAACACAGCATGGAAGGAAACATGGGGGCCGGAAGCCTCACCAAATTCTACGCGCTCGTGCTGCTGTCCAAGAAGGAGCGCAGCGGATACGAATTGATGGGCGAGATTGGCAGGGCGCTGGGCAAGCGCCCGAGCGCAGGGCAGATTTACCCGCTGCTTGCGAAGATGAAGAAGGCCGGTTATTTGGAGGAGGGCAAGAAGGGGGCGCGGGAGAAAAAGTCATATACCCTCACGCCCAAGGGAAGGGGCGCGGTCAGGGAGATGCTCGGCCGCACCGGGGGGCTCGTCGCTGCCGTGCTTGAAAACAAGCTCGTCGCGTGCGAGCACTGCGGCTGCGTGATTTACGAGAACGCCTACGGGAAAAGCGTCCGGGGCAAGATGCATTATTTCTGCTGCGCGAGCTGCGCGGGGAACGGAAAGGGATGCGGGAATTGCAAGTGAAAATGGTGGAAAACATGGCACAAAAAACAGGAACCGGGAAGAAGAAGGGAACGTCCGCGAAGATATCCCGGAAAAAGGCGGGAACAGGGGCTGCGAAGACGCAGAACAGGAAGGCCAAGGAGGAGGAATGCTGCTGTTGCTGCTGCGGGCACGAGGAGGAGAAAAAGGACGACGGCTGCTGCAAGGGCGGCAAATGCGACTGCTGAACGCGAAAGGAAATTGCGGCTGATGGGATGGAGAAGAAGACGCTGATGGTCACGGGAATGGACTGCGCGAGCTGCGCGCTCAGCATTGAGAATGCGCTAAAGAGGACCAAGGGGGTCGGCAGCGCAACGGTGAATTACGCGACCGGAAAGGCATACGTGCAGTTCGACTCCTCGCAGATAGGGATGCACGGCATAGAGAAGAAAATCGCGGACATAGGATACGAAGTCGTGAAGGAGGATTCCGGAACCGGCAACGCGGGACCGGAAATCGGAATGGAGCGCGGGGGCCACGCGCACGGCGCGCTGGAACCCAAGGACAGGGAGAAGGAGGAACGCGAGAGGGAGATTGCGGATTACAAGAAAAGGTTTTATCTCGCGCTCATATTCACCATTCCGGTGCTGGCGATTGCGATGCTGGACATGCTCGGAATCAAGCCCCCAGCGCTTTTCGAGCAATACGGGAAATACGTGGAATTCGCGTTCAGCACCATAGTGCTGGCCGCGGGCTCGCACTTTTTCACAAAAGGATTCAGGGCAATCCGCAACGGGATGCCGAACATGGACTCGCTGGTCGCAATCGGAGTGGGCTCGGCATACGTTTACAGCATCGCGACCTCGTTCTTCGGGGTCCCGGGATTCATGTATTTCGAGACCGCGGCGCTGCTCATAACGTTCATATCGTTCGGGAAGATGCTTGAGGCGATAACCAAGGGCAAGACCGGCGAGGCGATAAGGGCGCTCGTCGCCCTCGCTCCCAAGACCGCGAGGGTGGTGCGCGGCAAAACCGTCGTGGAAATGCCGATTGGCGAAGTGAAGGTCGGCGACATACTTGAGATAAGGCCCGGGGATAAAATCCCGGTTGACGGAACTGTGGTCAGCGGCGAAAGCCACGTGGACGAGTCCATGGTGACAGGAGAGCCGATGCCCGTGAAAAAGGGGAAGGACGACCGCGCGATAGGCGCGACCATAAACAAGGCGGGCAGCTTCCGCATGAGGGCCGAGAAAGTGGGGAGCGAGACCATGCTCGCGCAGATAATTAGGCTGGTGGAGGAGGCGCAGGGTTCCAAGCCCCAGATACAGAAGCTCGCTGACACGGTTTCGGCATATTTCGTGCCCGCCGTTGTCGGGCTCGCGCTCGTTTCTTTCGCCTACTGGTACTTCATAGCGGGCGCAGGATTCGGGGTTGCGCTGGGCTTTTTCATAACGACTATGGTGATTGCGTGCCCGTGCGCGCTCGGGCTTGCCACGCCTACTGGAATAGTGATGTCCTCGGGAATCGGCGCGAGGAATGGAATACTCGCAAAGAGAACTGAAGCGTTGGAGGTGCTGGAAAGGACCGCAATTGCCGTATTTGACAAGACAGGCACGATAACCGAGGGAAAGCCCGGCGTATCCGGAGTATTCGCTTTCGGCAAGGGGGACGGGAAGGAAATGATGGCGCTTGCGGCCTCGCTTGAGCAAAAAAGCGAGCACCCGCTCGCCGAGGCGGTCGTGGATTACGCCAAGGCAACGGGGCTGAGGCTCCGCGAACCGAGGAAGTTTTCAGCGATTGCGGGCTTCGGCGTGAAAGGAACCGTGGGAAAAGATACCGTGCTAATAGGCAACGCGAAGCTCATGAAAAGGGAGAAAGTCGCGTTCAAGGACGGGGAGCGCATGGAGGGGCTGGAAAAGGAGGGAAAAACAGTCGTAATCGTGGCGCAGGGGCGCAAGGCCCTCGGAATGATTGCCATTTCGGACGCGGTAAAGGAAACATCCAAGGAGGCGATGGCTGCGCTGAAAAAGGAGGGAATAGCCACTTATATGATTACTGGGGACAACGAGCGGAGCGCGCGCACCGTCGCGAACGAGGTCGGGATAGGCAACGTCATTGCGAACGTGCTTCCGCAGGAGAAGGAGGAGCGCGTGCGCGAGCTGCAGAAGAAAGGCAAGGTCGTTTTCGTGGGGGACGGGATAAACGACGCTCCCGCGCTCGCCGCAGCGGACGTGGGAATTGCGATTGGAAGCGGCACGGATGTCGCGATTGAAACCGGGGACGTGGTGCTGGTAAAGGGCGACATACGCGACGTCGCGCGCGCGATTAGGCTGGGAAAATACACCATGAAGAAGATAAGGCAGAACCTCTTCTGGGCGTTCATCTACAACGTGATTGGAATACCGATTGCGATGGGCGCGTTCAGCGGCTGGGGAATAACCATCAATCCGGTAATCGCCGGCGCTGCGATGGCGTTCAGCTCGGTGAGCGTCGTAAGCAATTCGCTCATAATGAGGTTCTACAGGCTTTAGGACGGCCGCGCCTAGTCCAGCCTCGTGCGCTTTCCGTCCTTTTCCAGATAAACTCCCGGCTGCGCGATTATCTCGCCCACGCGCATCGCGCTTATTCCAGCTTTCTTCATTTCCTCCATTCCCGAAAGTATGTGGTCCTCGCACATCTTGTCTATTATCATGCACATGCCTATCCCCATGTTGAAGGTGCGGTGCATCTCCCTCTCGTCGTCCACCTGCCCGTTAAGCGCCTCAAATATCGGCGCGGGCTTCGGCATGGAATTGAGCAGGAACCCCTTCTGCTTGTTGAGCCTCGTGAGCTTGGAGAACGCCCCTCCGGTTATGTGCGCGATTCCCTTCAAGCGGCAGCTGGAAATGGCGTTCAGGACCGGCTTCACGTAAATCTTCGTGGGAGCGAGCATTTGCGCGCCCCATTTCTTCACGTCAAGAACTTTGCGCGCGAGCGAATAGCCGTTGCTGTGAAGCCCCGAGCTCTCGAGGCCTATGATTACGTCTCCTTCCTTGATTGATTCGCCTGTAATTAGCTCGCCTGCTTCCCCTATCACGGTGAACGCGAGGTCAAACGGCCTGCTTCCGCCCTTTATCACGTCCGGAAGGATTGCTGTCTCGCCTCCGATTATGTCAATGCCGCTCTCCTGCGCGCCTGCCATGAGGCCCTTGAGCAGCTCGCCGACTAGGAAGCCGTCCTCCTTGGAGAGCGCGATGTAGTCCACGCCCGCAATCGGCCGGGCGCCCACGCACACGAGGTCGTTCACGTTCATCGCTATCGCGTCTATTCCGACCGTGTCGTACTTTTCCATGTCCTGCGCGACAAGCACCTTGCTGCCCACCCCGTCGGTGTGCATCGCCAGCTTCCTTCCCCCGAAATTCACTATTCCAGCATAATGGCCCACGAGCGCGCCCTTCTTGCCCGCGAAAATGGCCTCGTTAATCTTGTCCTGGATGGACCTCACCTTGGCGATGTCCACCCCTGCCTCGGAATATGATGTTGCCATGCAGACCTGTTATCCGAACGTGGTTAAAAAATGCTCGCCGCCCTCGGTGATAGGTTTAAATAGGTAATTTTTGATTGCTAGCATGCGGTGATATTGATGGCAGGCATAGACTTGGGATTGCAGCTTGTGGTTGCGCTGGTGCAGATAGTGGTGGGGATAGTGTTCTCAATGGGCTCCATATACATAGCCCTGCGGCTCTTTGACAAGTTCACCACCGGGATAGACGAGTGGAAGGAGATGAAGAAGGGCAACAAGGCGGTTGGCATACTGCTCGCGGGAATAATCATTTCAATCGCGCTCGTGGTGGAGAGCGGGGTGACCAACCTGACGCAGGGCGTGCAGCCGAACCTCGGCCCCGAGGTGCTGCTCATTGTGTTCGTAATCGGGCTCCTCAACCTCCTGATAAGCGTTCTCGCAGCCGTTGTCTCGGTCTACATCGCGATAAGGGTGCTGGACTGGATAACGACGGACGTGGACGAGATGGCGGAGCTCAAGAAGGGCAACCAGGCCGTAGCGATAATGATGTTCGCGGTCCTCGTCGCAGTGTCCTTCGTGATTAAGGGCGCGGTGACCAAGATTACGGACATCGTCAACGCGATAGAGATACTCAAGCTCGTGGGCGCATAGCGCCCCGGCGTTCCCTTTTTATTTGTTTTTTACCATTCTTATTTCCGGTATTTTTATGAATATTGACAAATACGGGAATTTTTCGGACTGGTACAACGAAATAATCAAAGTGGCGGAGTTGTGCGACCTGCGCTACAACATAAAGGGCTTCATAGTCATCATGCCCTGGGCGATGAAGAGCATAGACCAGATTTACAAGTTCTACGACGCCGAGATGGAAAGGACCTCGCACCTGCCCGCATTCTTTCCCTCGCTCATACACGAGAAATCGTTCGGGGCCGAGAAGGAGCACGTCGCGGGATTCGTTCCCGAAGTGCTGTGGGTGACCGAGGCCGGGGACAAGAAGCTTGAGGAGCGCTACGCGCTCAAGCCCACCGGGGAAGCGGGCATCTATCCCATGTACGCGCTCTGGGTGAACGGGCTATCCGACCTTCCGATAAAGATTTACCAGAAGGGCTGGGTGTGGAGGCACGAGACCAAGGCCACAAAGCCGTTCATACGCGGCAGGGAATTCCTGTGGATTGAGGCGCACGACGTTTTCGCCACGCCTTCGGAGGCGTCGGCGCAGGTCGCCGAGGACGCGGGCATGGCCAAGACCGTAATCTGGGGAAAGCTCGGGGTGCCTTTCATAATGTTCAGGAGGCCGCAGTGGGACAAGTTCGCGGGCGCGGACAACACGTTCGCCGCGGACACGCTCATGCCCGACGGGAAGGTGCTGCAGGTGGCGAGCACCCACCTCCTGGGCCAGCATTTCTCCAAGGCTTACGGAATAAAGTACACGGACGCGAAAAACGAGCCGCAGTTCGCATGGCAGACCTGCTACGGGCCGGGCGTGAACCGCATATACGCGGCGATGGTCGCGGTGCACGGGGACAACAGAGGGATGGTGGTTCCCTACGACGCTGCCCCGATACAGGTCGCGATAATCCCGATTCTCAGGAAGGGAAACGAGGGGAAGGTGCTTGCGGAGGCGGGGAAAATTGAAACTGCGCTTTCCGGGATTGCGCGCGTGAAGCTAGATACGCGGGACCAGAGCCCGGGATTCAAGTTCAACGACTGGGAACAGCGCGGAGTTCCGCTCAGGATAGAAATCGGGGAGCGCGACATAGCGAACGGGAGCGCCGTGCTCGCGGTGCGCGACACCGGGAAGAAGGAGAACGTGAAAATCGCCGATTTGAATTCCGCGATAACGAAGGCCGGCGCGGAACTGGGCGCGAGGCTTGCTTCCTCGGCATCCGAGCGGTTCCTGAAGAATCTGGACACGGCGAAAAGCGCGGACGAGATGGCCAGGAAGATAGACGAGGGGAAGATGGTCAAGGTGCCGTTTTGCACGGATGCAAAGGAAGGCGAGGCGTGCGCAAAGGCGCTCAAGGAGAAGCATTCCTGCGACATCCGCGGGACCGTTTTCACGTTCTTCAACTCGGAAAAATGCGAGTTCGAGAGCTCTGACAAGCCCCATGGCGAGAAGTGCGTGAGCTGCGGAAAGCCTGCCAATGCCCATGTATACGTGGCCCGCCAATACTGAGTTCCCGGTTCGGGGTTTTGGGTTTCGCATGCGGAACGCGGGGCGGAAAACCGGAAACCACCAATTAAAAACCAAAATAGCCGAAATAGTGCTACTGACGAGCTAGCCCCATAGTCTAGCGGTCAAGGATACGAGGCTTTGGAGGTTTCCAGTTCCGTGTTTCGGGTTCTGGGAGCTGTTGAAACCTTGTGACACCGGTTCGAATCCGGTTGGGGCTAATATTTTTTTTTAGTTTATCGTTTTGATTTCCGCCGGTTTCGAAAAATTGCGAACGCAATTTTACGGTGTTATGGAATATTTTGGGGGTTTGGGCGGTGCCGGACTAAGGGGGCTTGCCCCCTTGGGCTGGCATTCGAATCCGGTTGGGGCTATATTTTCTTCTTTTCAAAATAAAAAAAGGGATAAATAAGGAAAAGGGGGCTAGAAAATCTCCTTGGGCGTGCCCTTTATTATCGCCTTGATGTCCTCTGCGTAATAGGGGTCCATCTCCTTGCTCCGCACCTTGTCTATCGCAGCAGTGGCGCGGTCCGCGTAGTTGCCCGTCCCCCTCTCCTTGAAGTGCTGCCTCGCAACCATCATCGCCGCCAGCACGAAATGCTCCTTTATGAAGTATTTCGCGGCTGTCGCTGCCTCGGGGTATGCAATCGCGCATTTCTCCATCGCCTCAATCGCCGGCCGCGCGTTCTCGGAGGTGGGCGAGCGGGCGTATTCCACAATCCTGTCCAGCCCGATTTCCGCCGCGTACATGGAGGCCTGCCGGAAATCTGCGTCGCCGTTGGTGAAGGGCCTTATCATCTGCTCCAGCCCCATCGCCCTCTTCTCCTCGAACATTTTGCGGCCCTCCTTGCCGATTGCCTTGAAGGCGAACGCAATGGACGCAATCGGGTTGCCCTCGCCGCAATAGCGGCCCGGGCAGTCCCTGATGCCTTCGGACTCTGGCGCCCTGCCCCTTATCCCTTTTGCGGAAATTACCGAAGGAAGGTCCGTCTGGGGCCTCTGCTCCTTCTTCCTTATCGCATGTTCAATCGCACCGTTCATCGTCATCACCATTTCGTTTTTTTTTTTGATTTGGAAAAACCAAGGATTGCGCTAGGGTTTTGAAATCCTAAATCCGGGGAACTCTGTGTCGTTGGCTGCTAGGCCAATACTCCGCTGGTGATGACTAGCGAGATGGAAGCGTGGTTGCGCATCAGTATGGGGCACATCATGGAAATCTCCCTTTTATCCTTCCTTATGGATTAACGAAACGTCGGTGCCGGCGAGGAAGCCCTGCATCCCCCTGATTTCCCGCTCGGTGAACGGGCCTATTAGCTCCACCGTGAAGCCGCCGCTGCGCGGGCCCTCCCCGTACTTTTTGAGGTCGGATTTGAGGCCGCAGAACGGCTGGCCGTGCACGTTCACGAACTCAATCACGTCCTTGAACTTCGCGAGCCTGCTCGCCTCGCTCCCGCCCTTGCCGTTGGACGCTATGAAAAGGGGTTCCTTCCCGTCCTCCTTCTTCCTCACCTGGATTTTCATTCAGACGCCCTAGAACCCGGAAATTACCGGGTTTATCCTTATCCCTTCGCCGCACGGGGAAGTCGCGCGGTAGACCGCCTTTCCGAAAGAGGCGAACCTCTCTTCCTCAGCCGCCATAGCGGCGTATATTATGACCTTGGTTCCAGATGGGATTTTCTGCATGAATTCCGCGATGCCCCCGGTTTCTAATGAGACGTTCTTGTCCGAGCCCACGTACGAGCCAGATGTCATTCCCCTGCCCGGCATGGGGCCCCATGCCCGAAATGCGCCCGGCTCCCCCGGCGGGGTCTCGCGCATTATGAACACGACGGATTCGGAATAGCCGATTTTCCTTCCCGAGGCTATCGCCGCGGGCCGGCTGTTGAACGCAATTATCATGTTCTGTTCCTCCTCGGGCCCGAAGCCGAACGGCTTCATTTTCCTGATGTCCGAGCCGGCTTTGCTGACATATGCCCGCGCGTCGCCGATTGGCTTGATATGGGGAAGGAAGGAGCCGGAGCGCACTGCCGCGCGAGGGAACGCGCCGCCGAATATCGCGTCCGGCCCAGTTTTCTGCATCACCATTATTTTGCCTCCGCTTGCCCCCGCCATCGGGGCGTGCATCGAATTCATCATCATCACCATTTTTCGTTTTTTCCCTGCGCCTGAAATAATCAATGAAAAGAGGAACGCAAAAACCCGGCACTGCCGCTCGGGGGTTTTGAATTCCTAATCGGGGGTGTTGAGTTGGTCGGCCGGCTAGGCCAATACAGGGACTACGCTGGCGATAAGGAGAACTGCGTTCATTTTGAGTCCGGCGCTGTCCATGCTAATACCAGTGGTAGAAAAGGTTTAAAAAGTTATTTTATCGCCGCGATGCGCGCTTCCAGCGCCTTTCTCTCCTTCCCGCTTATGTTCCTGTTGTTGCTGAAGAACTGCGTGTAGAACTCGCGCACGAGCGCCTTGGTCTTCGCGGGATTCGCGAGGTACGCGAGCTGCAAATATTCGCGGCTTTTCGGGCTGTCCATGAACATGAGGCACATGGACGAGAGGAAGTAGCACTCGGCGTCCTTTCTCTGCTCCAGCACCATTTTCAATTCCTCGAACGCGGCGCCGAAGTCCAGCGTCTCCATGAGGATGAGCGCCTTGAGCTTCAGGTAGTCCGGGTCCTTCTTCATGTAAAGCGCGTGCTCTAGCATCTCGTGCGCGTATTCGTAGTTCCTCAGCTTGTACGAGACTATCGCCCTCAGGTAGTATAGGCGGTCGCCCTCCTTCTTGGCCAGCTCCGCGTCAATGAGCCTCGCTGCCTCCATGTACCTGCCGTCGTCTATGAGCTTCTCGTAATCGGGCATGCGGCTTCTTCGCGCATAAAATTTAATAAGCCTAATTTGCATATGTTTATTTTAGTGGAATATAATGGAAATGTATTTAAATTGGTGGGAACATAAATATAGATTGCGGAAGTAGTGGTTGACATGGAATTCAAGACCGAGGAAAAAAAGAGGCAGTTGCTCCAGAACGCCGCAGTTTACGGGAAGGCCGAAAAGCCCGCTGCGCCTGCGGAAGTGTCCGCCAATACGATGGGCACGCTCGCGGCCGTCGCAAAAAGCATGAATTACCGGGGGGAAGGATACTCCGCCTCGGTCCTGGGCGAATCCCAAAGGCAGGGGATACTTGCAAAGGCCGGAGCGCCCGAAGAGCGCTCCAGGGCGGTTTATTACGCGTTTTACGAAGGGCTCGACGGATTGGCCAAGAAGACGTCGCTGCTTGCGACGCCCAAGAAAGTAGTTTGAAATTCATTCCAATTCTATTGCCGCCGGCGGCAAAATAGTTTCCAGTTCTCGGTTCCCAGCTTAGCCCTGAACTCCAAACGCGAAACAGACAACCGCTACTCCAATTCAATCGTGGCCGGTGGTTTGTTGGTAATGTCGTAGACTACCCTTCCGACTTCCCTTATCTCGTTCGTAATCCTCGTTGAAATCACTTGGAGCACTTCCGGAGGAATGTGCGAGAAATTCGCGGTCATTCCGTCAAGGCTCTTGACCGCCCTCAAAACGATTGTGAACTTGTACGAGCGCTCGTCGCCCTTTACGCCCACGGTCTTGGAAGGAAGGAGAGCTGCGAAATACTGCCACGGCTTTTCCATCTTCCCCTCGGCGGACGCCCGGTCTATCTCGTTTTCGGCTATGTCGCACGCCTCCCGGACTATCGCGAGCTTTTCTTTTGTGATTTCGCCGACGACGCGGACGGCGAGGCCCGGGCCCGGGAAAGGCTGCCTCTCGTAGACGTAGCGGGGAAGGCCCAGCGATTTTCCCGCAATGCGCACCTCGTGCTTGTAAAGCTCGCGGAGCGGCTCGCAAAGCGTGAGCCCCATCTTGGCGGGAAGCCCGCCGACGTTGTGGTGGCTCTTTATCGTGTCCCTTCCGTGGCCCCCGCTCTCTATCCAGTCAGGGGCGATGGTGCCCTGCACCAGGAACGTGGCTCCGCTCTCCTTGGCCTCCTTTTCAAAAACGCGTATGAAAAGCTCGCCTATTATCTTCCTCTTCCTCTCGGGCTCGTCCACTCCGGCGAGCGCTGAAAGGAACTGCTCCTCGGCATTCACGATTTTGAGGTGCACGCCGACCTCGTCCGCCGCTGCCTTGACCTTTTTGGCCTCGTCCTTGCGCATGCATCCTGTGTCCACGAAGACCGCCTGCAGGTTTATGCCTGACTTGGCGCACAGCGCGGCAGCGACGAAGCTGTCCACTCCGCCCGAGAGCGCGATTATCGCCTTCTCCTTTCCCACTGCGGACTTGATGCCTTTTTCAGATGAGAGTATGAATTTGTCGGGGTTGAACGGCATGGAATTACCTTTGCATTGAGAAATACCGCCGGAGCGCTTCCCGGCAGTTGCTAATTGCCTTTCCGCCTTTATATAATTTTGCGTGCCTCGCGGACGAGAGGTGCGAGGGCAGCGGAAGCCTGCGCAGCGCCGGAAGCATTTCCTCGGGGGTGCGCGCCTTCCTCCGCGTTAGCGCGCACAGCCTTCCGCCGTGGATTAAAAGGGGGAATTTTCCGTATTGGGAGGCGAACTTGCCGCAGTCGGCCCTGAACTGGAGCGGCGGGCCCGCCACCAGTTTCGCGTCCGGAAGTTGCGGGTTCAGGATTTCAAATAGGATGCAGATTTCGTTTCCGCAGCGCTCCGTCGCGCCCCCTATTATTTCAAAGCCCCCCTTATTCAGCGCAGAGGAGAGCGCACTTTGGTAGCGGCGCACCTGGCCCCAGAGCACGTCGTCTACCACGTCCGGGGCTGAAAACGATACGCAATAAATGTTGCGCCCGCGCATGAGCCTTGCGAGCTGGGCTGCGGAATATTCCCTCTTGGAGAAGAACGAGGCCTTGTCCTTTGAGGAAAGGAACGCCCTTGCAAGGGCAATTAGCGCGGAGTAGTTTTCCGCACTAACTACTGCGGAGACGTTGCGCTCCGGGTCCACCGGGTCGATTACGACTAGGGGCGTGCAGAATTTTTCCAACGCCTTCCGCTCGTCCAGCTTTCCTTCCAAATCCATGAACGTGCGCTCTCCCCAGCTGGCGAACGCCTCCGCCGACCTTGCGAAGGTGCCGTATTTGAGCATGAGGAGCTCGCACAGGTAGCCTGAGTAGCCCTGCACCCGGATTTCGGCCCCGTAAAGGCAGTTGGACTTGAGGAATTTCTTGAGGAGGCGCACTTCGTCCTTCTGCGCCGCGTTCATCTTGGAGAGCACGTATTCGGTGTGGAGCTGGCTCCTGTCCACCGAGCTCTTCAATTCGAAATGCCTGCCGTGGCCTGCCTCGTACGCCGGAACGACGTCTATCTTCCTGCCTTGGAAGAAGACGCGCACGTACGGGTGCTCCGCATACGCTATCTGGTAGAACGCCGCGCGCGCGGAGGGCGGCGGCGTGCCGCCCTTGACCAGCTTCACGCCGGGAAACGCGTTTTCCACCGCGGCCCGCACGAGGCCTTCTAGCGCCTCCTTCTCAACGTCGTGCCGAAACAGGAGGAATATGTCAACGTCCTTGTCGCCTTCTAGGAACGTTCCCTTGGCGAACGAGCCCGCGAGCACGGCCTTCGCCCCCGG
>JAKANX010000101.1:1968-3908 GCA_021823425.1 Microcaldota archaeon | reverse complement strand
ATGGGCCGCGATTTTGAATTTGCCGCTAAATATGGAATGAAGATTTAAATATTCTCATCTGCAATTCCAATTAGTGATTTTCATGACCGAATACTTCGTAAAATGCCCCCAGGGCATAGCCCGGAAGAGGGACGTACTCCAGAAAGGAGTTGGTTGCGAAACCGCCAGGCCTCCCTTTTACAAGGCCGCTGGCGTGTGCCTCTATACAGGCGGAATAATGTGCGATTCCAAAACCCCTGCGATTAGCGAAGGGAAATCCGTGACGGCGTGCATATTCCCCGAACCCCGCAAGTGAGCATCCGCATTCATTTTCCGCCGTGCGCATTTTGAATGAGCTTCGGCCCGGCCTTGCCTCAAAATTGCAGTTGTGTGAACAAATGTTTATAAATGGACAATACCTTTAAAAAGAGGACGAGCCAGAATTAATATGTTAGCCTTCAGGGTTGATAATGGATGATAATCCAGAAAAAACCGCACAAGTTCCTTGAATTGGCCATTTACGCGCCCAGCATCCCCAAGGACGACTACGCGAAATTCTTCAATAATCTCATCAAGAGGCGCATCCCTTTCCTGGGAATTTTGGACCTCTCGGACATAATGTCCATCAGCGGCATCAACCTCGTAATCAAGAGGTACAACAACACCATAAAAATACTCATAGAGGACAAGGACAACCTATACGGCCAGTCCCCGCTCTTTTTCCCGTTTCGGATGAGCGAGCCCAAGGAGTTCGAGCTCATCAAGAGCCATTTCTCTGCCGGAATGTACTTCATGACCGGCAACCAGACCCTCTTTGATTTCCTAATCAAGGAGAGCGTGGAAGAGGTAAGGGTAAGGGTAATGAAGATAATGGGCCGCTTCTACGGGATTGGGAACACCGTGGACAAGAACGGGGCGAGGGGAATGATTTTCATCTCCAATCCTACGAAGTTCTTTGAAATAGACCTGGAGAAGAACCCCGCGTTCTACATAGAGCTGCTGGACCCGGTGCCCAAGGCGATAAACATCACCTCCAGCAACCCGGTTTTTGAGTACGATTCCATAAAGATAGGATTGGACAATTTCAGCGCGCTCCAGCACACCCTCATTACCGGGACTTCGGGAAGCGGAAAGTCCAAGCTCCTAGAAATCATGGTCAAGGCGATAAAGAGGAGGTACGGCGACGAAGTGAGAATAGTGGTAATAGACCCGCACAGCGAGTTCGCCAAGACCTTCGCGCACGAGAAAATCGTGGACTACGTGAACAACTACGTGGAGCCTCTTGACGTGGGAACTGAAAAGAGCCCGCTCATCACCCAGCTGATAGCCCAGCTCATCACCTCCACTCTCGCGCAGGAGAACAAGTACGCCGAGCGCATAGTCTTCTATTCCGTCCATTTGCTCGCATCAACCGGGGAACTCACCCTGCAGAACATCAACCTCCTGCTCACGGATTCGGCAAAGAGGACCGAATTCAGCTCAAGGTGCGAGAACGACGAAGTCAGGAGATTTTTCGACGAGGAGTTCCAGGACATATACATGCACCACTTCAACGACGCAATCCTTCCCGTAATCAACTTCATAGGCGAATACCTCCTTTACCTGGGGAAGGACCGGGTGCAGGAGAACCTCGGCGACCTAATAGAGAAGAACCAGGTAACGGTCGTGTCGTTCAACCCCCACTTCTTCGGAAGGAGGATAATCAAATTCTTCGCGGGCGCGATAATCAACCAGATGTACATGCTCGCAATTAGCGACAAGCTCAGCAGGCCCACGGTGCTGCTCGTGGACGAGTTCCCGGTGGTGGAAACGAGGGTCGTGAAGGACATACTCGCCGAGACGAGGAAGTACAACCTCTTCGTCTGGGTCTCCGGCCAGTACCTCGGCCAGATTTCCAAGGTCGTGCTGGACGGGATAATGAGCAACGTGCGCAACATCATATCCTTCAGGGTGACCAAGGA
>JAKANX010000101.1:0-1958 GCA_021823425.1 Microcaldota archaeon | reverse complement strand
GACGCAAAGCTCCTCCAGTCCATGATGGAAATAAAGGTGGAGGAGTTCTTCAAGAAGCGCGTCTCGCCCAGCGAGCTAGAGGAGTCCAAGAGGGAGATGTTCATCAAGCTCCATCCGAGGGAGTGCATAGTCCGCCTCTTCGACGGCACAAAATACATACTGCCGATGAAGGTCAAGACCGCGGACTTGGACAAGTGGAAGTAGCTGCATTCGCGCTCTTCGGCATCTCACCCGAGTTCGCGGGCGTTGCCCCAAGCGGCATCCCGGATTGATTTTAAATATGCATGAAGCGTGATCAATACATGGCGGGCGTGAAAGGCGAGGTTGAAAAGGCGTTCCAGACCACATTCAGGATAATATTCGGCGAGTGCAACGTGAAGATGGACGAGCTGAAGGATTATCTCCTGCGCGACGGCTACCCGCTGGAAAAGCGCAAGTCCTCCGTTTCCGGCAAGGACGTCTACCTTTCCGAATGGCGCTACTGCCCGGGCGCAAAGATAATCTCCCAGGACGAGGAGAACATGGGCCCGGGCCGCAAGTTTGCGCCCCTGGACATGAACGAGGCAAAGGACATAGACTCCATAATAGGGGCCGTGCAGGACCGGCTCTATTACGAGGGCAGCAAAAAATTCGGCACGACGGATTTTGCGGAGGAAAGCGACACCGTCACCAGCAGCTTCCACGTGTACAATTCGCACCACCTCCTCAACAGCAGGTATGCGGGCTACTCCTCATACTTAAGGGACGAGAGCGAATACGTGTTCGGCTCCGGCTATTTCCTCAGGACGAAGTACGCGATAAAGGTGATTGCGGCCGACAAGGTGACGCGCTCTTTCGAGACGTACATCTCCGCGAACTGCGCGGACGCCTTCTACTGCTACGACTGCGTCGGATGCAACCACGTGATGTTCTCGTTCAACCTGAGGACCAAAAACTATGCCATAGGCAACCTTGAGCTCCCGAAGGACAAATATTTCGCAATGCGCAAGAAACTCGTGGACGAGAGCCGGGAATACATAGAGAAGCACAGGGATTTCCCGTCCATGTTCGAGTCCCTCCCGAAACTGAAAACGAAGCCCGAGATAAGCGTGAAGAGGAGGCCCGCGCCCGCGCTGGACATAAAGCCTGTTGACGAGGCGTGGAGGAGCGCGTGCAAAGTCGTCCTGGGCAAGGATATCGGCCCCCTGGGGAAATACGGGGGGTTCCTTTCGGAAAGAGTGAACGCGGTAAGGAAGATAAAGACGATATTCGGCAACGAGACGTACTGTTCGGACATATTCTTCTACAAGCATCTCCCCGGGGAGCGCATAGTCAACATGGACGAGGCCGAGGAGATAGCCAAGATGCACCTGACCTTTGAAGACGGGGAGGAGGTGAGCCTCAAGAGCGTGCTCGGCAAAATCAGCCCCATCGCATTCTTCCGCGCGGAATTCGCCGAAGGCAGCAACGCGAACAACATGGAAACCCAGATTCCCTACACCGCGACCAACACGTACAGGGTGGTGGATGCCACATATGCGAAAAACTGCGCTTATGATACGTTCGCGCTCAATTCCGAATACATATTCGGCTCCTATCGCGCCATATACTCCAAATTCTGCATCCGCTGCCACAGCAACTTCAACCTCTCCTCCTGTTTTGAGATGGACAACTGCACCAACTCCGCCAATTCCATGTACTGCCATAATGTGGAAGGCGTGGACAGCTCCATGTTCTGCTTCAATACCAAGAGCAAGCGCCACGCGATAGGCAACGTGGAAGTCGGCAGGGAGAACTACCTGAAAGTGAAGAAAATCGTGCTGGATGAAATAACTCAGAAGCTGGAGAAGGACGCACGCTTCCCTTTGACATATTCACCCTGGGCTGCTACAAGCCCTTAAAAGAGTAGCATCCCATCTATTTTCATGGGCATAGAGGAGGCATTTGCAAACACGGTTCCGTCCCCGTATCCGCTCGTG
>JAKANX010000100.1 GCA_021823425.1 Microcaldota archaeon | reverse complement strand
AAATTCGGCTTTGACGGGGGAAGCATAATCGTTTCCACCTACAGGCCGGAAACGATTTTCGGCGTGACGAACCTGTGGGTGAACCCCGAAGCCACTTACATCAAGGCGCAGCACGGAAACGAAATCCTCTACCTCGCAGAGGAGGCGGCAAAGGATTTGGGGATGCAGCTCTCGCTCAAGCCGGTTGGAAGGCTAAAGGGAAGCGAGCTAGCGGGCAAGGCGGCGGAAACGCCCCTCGGCGGCGTAATACCCATTCTTCCGGCCTCGTTCGTGGACCCCGGAGTCGGCACAGGGGCGGTGATGAGCGTTCCAGCCCACGCTCCCTACGACTACCTCGCGCTGCTCGACCTCGGAAGGGTTGAGGACGTCGGGCTCATAAAAATTATAGACATCAAGGGCTACGGAATCCCTGCAAAGGACGTCGTAGAAAGGATGGGCGTGCGCGACCAGAACGACCCCAAGGCCGAGGAAGCCACGGCTGAAGTTTACAAGAAGGAAGTCCACGAAGGAAAGATGAGCGTTCCCTCGCGCCCCGAATATAACGGAATGCCCGTATCCAAAGCCAGGGAGAAGGTAATAGCGGAACTCTCCGCTAAAGGAAAAGCCATGCCCATGCAGGTCATCGCAAACGGCCCTGTCTCGTGCAGGTGCGGCGCCCGCATAGTGGTGAACATGGTGAAGAACCAGTGGTTCATAGACTACGGCGACCCGCAGTGGAAATCCCTCGCAAAAGAGTGCCTTTCCGGAATGTCCGCGCTTCCCGAGCGCACGCGCGAGGACTACCTTTACACGATTGACTGGCTCAGGGAAAAGGCCTGCGTGCGCGCGCAGGGCCTCGGGACCCCGTTCCCGTTCGATAAGGCCCAGATAATTGAATCCTTATCGGATTCCACCATTTACATGGCCTTTTACGCGATTGCGCACAGGCTGCGCGAACTCCCCCAAGAGAAGCTGGACGAGAAATTCTTTGACTTCGTTTTCTTGGGCAAGGGAGAAGGGAGCGCGGAGGCTAAGGAGCTCAGGAAGAGCTTCCTCTACTGGTATCCCGTGGACTCGCGCCACAGCGGCGCGGACCTCGTGCGAAACCATCTCACGTTCTTCATATTCAATCACTGCGCGATATTCCCCAAGGAGCACTGGCCCAAGCAGATAGTCGCAAACGGGTTCGTGCTCATGGACGGAAAGAAGATGAGCAAGTCGCTTGGCAACATACTTCCCCTGCGCAGGGCGATTGCCGAATACGGCGCGGACGTGATAAGGATAAGCATAGTCGGCGGCGCAGACCTGAGCGTTGACACGGACTTCAGCAAGCCTGTCGCGCAGGGCGTGGAATCGCGGCTCAATTCAATCCTCGGGTTGCTCCCATATTCAAGGAACTCGGCAAAGGACAAGATAGACTTCTGGCTGCTCTCGCGGCTCCATCGCAGGATTTCGGAAATGGACGCAAAATACGAGAAGCTCCAGTTCCGCGAGCTGGTCAAGGACCTGCTCTACGACACCTCCGCGGACCTCGCATGGTACCTCAAGAGGGCAAAGGAGCCTAGGCTCAAGGAGTTCTTCCACTCGTGGTCGCTCGCGCTCGCGCCTTTCGCACCGCACACCGCAGAGGAGATATGGCACCGCACAGGCGGAAGCGGGCTTGCGGTGAACGCGCCCCTTCCAACTGCCGAGCCCAAGCTCATAAGCGACATGCTGGAAATGCGCGAATCCATGGTCGCCGGAGTTATGGAGGACGTGGAAAAGATTTCCAAGCTAACGGGTATGAAGCCGAAAAAGGCCAGCGTCTTCATAGCGGATTCGTGGAAGCGCGAAGCCTACGCGATTGCGCGTGAGGAGCGCAACTTCGAGAAGGCGATGAAACGGTGCATGGAAACCCCGTCGCTCAAGCCCAAGGCGGCCGAGCTCGCCCGCTTCATCAAGCAGATAGGAAAAAACATTTTCGCGCTTCCCCAAACGATGCCAGAGCAGGACGAGCACGACGCGCTCTCCGAAGCCAAGTCCTTCATGGAATCCCAGCTCGGCATTTCAATGGAAATTTTCCCGGAGGCCGGCTCTGCCCACCCCAAGGCGAGGAATGCAATGCCCGGAAAGCCGGCCATCGTCCTAGAATAGGCGGTCGCGTGGCGCTGTTCCTCCCGGTGGAGAAGAAATCCGCCCAAAAAAGGATGGAATCCCTCAAGAGGAAAGGGCTCTTCAATCCCGATTACCGCGTTTTTGAAAAGGAGGGGATGATTTGGATTCCACTCAGGGCGGGCGCGGAGGTGGAAGGCGCAGCTGAGATTTCAACCGAGCCCGTCAGGAGGCGGCCAAAGAGCATAGGCGAAGCACTTGCAGGAGTGCTCGAACCCGAGGAGCTCGCGCAAGTCGTCAATTCATTCGACCTAGTAGGCGAACTTGCGATAGTGGAAATTCCCGAAACCCTAGTGGGAAAAGAAGCCCTCGTCGCGCAAGCAGTGATACAAGTCCACCCGAACGTGAAAACCGTCGCGAAAAAGGAAGGCCCGATGGAGGGCGAGTTCCGCGTGCGCAGGCTGAAAGTGATTTACGGCGAAAACACCACTGAAACCCTATACAAGGAGAACGGCGCGAAAATGCTGCTCGACCCCGCAAAGGTATATTTTTCCCCGCGGCTCAGCTTCGAGCGCAAAAGGATAGCCGGGCTGGTCAAGGACGGCGAGCATATACTCGCCCTCTTTGCAGGAGTGGGCCCGTTCCCGCTCGTGATTGCCAAGCAGGGGAAAAAATGCGAAATCGTAGCAATCGAGCTGAACCCCGCCGCAGTCGAATACATGGAGAAAAATATCCTGCTCAACAAGGCCAAGGACATAAAGGCGATTTGCGGGGACGTGAAGGAAATAGTGCCGCGCGACTATGCGAATTGGGCGGACCGCATCCTTATGCCCCTTCCAAAGGACGCGGAGCTTTTCCTTGAGGCGGCGTACGCAGGCGCGAGAAACGGCGCCATAATACACTTTTACACGTTCGCGGACATAGGCCGCCCGTTCGAGGAGGCGCGGGAAAAGATAGCGAGGCACCTTGAAAAGGGAAAGTACGAAATAGCGGGCGAGCGCATAGTGCGCCCGTTCTCCCCCGCTCAGGTTCAGGTCGTCCTGGACATCCGGGCGAAAAAGTGAAGGAGTGAAAAAGGAAATAGTAAAGGAGTGAAAAAATGGACTTCAATTTGAATCTGGCAATCGGAATATTCGGCGCGCTAATACAGCTAATCGCGTTCGCGCTCAATTTGTACAACAAGATGCGCAACAACTCGGCCTATTACGTGGGCACGAACGTCTTCGGCGCGCTCTGCACCTCATATTATGCTATAGTGAACAGCGACATACCGTTCCTGCTGCTGGAAGCGACGTGGGGCTTCTTCGCGCTACTCAAGCTCGCGGAGGTGCTGCGCAAAAAGAAAAAATAGTTTTTCCGACGGCAAAAGGGCATAAATTTATTAAGAATGGCTCAGGATTAATCTGCAATAACGCATGGGGTGGAGCAATGGGAAAGGTTCTAATCATAGGTGCCGGGGGCGTGGGCAACGTAGTCGTGCACAAGTGCGCGCAGGTGCCCGAGGTATTCTCCGAAATAATGCTCGCGAGCAGGACGCTCTCGCGCTGCGAGGAGATAAAGGAGGACGTGAAAAAGAGGTACGGACGCGACATTCGGACAGCGGCTGTGGATGCGGACAACGTGGCCGACATCGTGCGCCTGATTAAGGAATTCAAGCCCGACATAGTGATGAACATCACTCTCCCTTTCTACGACCTCAAAATCATGGAGGCTTGCCTGCAGGCGGGCGTGAACTACCTCGACACAGCGAACTACGAGCCCAAGGACGTCGCGCATTTCGAGTACAAGGAGCAGTGGGCGTACCAGGAGAAATTCAAGAAGAAGGGCCTCATGGCCGTGCTCGG
>JAKANX010000099.1 GCA_021823425.1 Microcaldota archaeon | reverse complement strand
GGACGGTGCAGCATTCGCTGATAGACATGTACAAGAGGAAGGAGATTTACCGCGCGGCGTACCCGGTGCACTGGTGCCCCTCGTGCGTGAGCGCGATTGCGAAAGCCGAGCTTGAGGATTTGGAGCGAGAGACGAGCATGAATTACATCAATTTCACGGGCCCCTCGGGCGAGCCGCTGCTCATTGCGACAACGAGGCCGGAGCTGCTTCCCGCGTGCGTGGCGATGATGTTCAACCCAACGGACGAGAGGTACACGGCCCTTGCGGGGAAGAAGGCGAAGACCCCGCTCGGGGATGAAATACCGATTATTGCGGACAAGGACGTGGAAAAGGATTTCGGAACGGGGCTCATGATGGTGTGCACGTTCGGCGACAAGATGGACGTGGTCTGGGCGCACCGGTACAAGCTCCCTTTCAGGAACGTGATAAACCAGTACGGGAAGATGGAGAACGCGGGCGAGTTCAACGGGCTAAGGGTCGCGCAGGCGAGGGAGAAAATTCTGGAAAGGCTGAAGAACGAAGGGAAACTGGTGAAGCAGGAGAAGAAGGTCCAGGTGGTGAAGATTCACGATCGGTGCAAAACCCCTGTTGAATTCCTGCTCAGCATGCAGTGGTTCGGCGACATAAAGGCCAAGGCTGGAAGGATCAAGGAGCTCGCGGCGAATGTGGAGTGGGTCCCCTCTTTCGGGATTTCGTATCTTACTGACTGGGTGGACAACGTTGACTGGGACTGGGTGATTTCCCGGCAGAGGGTGTTCGGAACCCCCATTCCTTTCTACTATTGCGGGAAGTGCAACGAAACCGAGCCGGCAAATGAACTTCCGTATTACGCGGAGCACGCGCGCTCTGACTTGAAATGCAAGAAATGCGGAGGAAACATGAAGCCCGAGACGAGCACGTGCGACTGCTGGGTGGATTCCAGCATCACTCCGCTCATAAACGCGGGCTGGCCAGGAGGCGGGGTTTCCGGTTCCGAGCCTCCGGTCGCCGGCAAAGCGGCGGCTGCCTCGAAAACGCCGCGCGTTTCCGATCGCGTTTCGAAACCCGGAACTGAAAACTGGAAACGGCTTTATCCCGCGTCGCTAAGGCCCCAGGGAGTGGAGATTGTGCGCACGTGGGCGTTCTATACTATTTATCGGTGCGGCATGCTCACCGGGCAGGCGCCTTGGAAGCAGATTTTGCTCAACGGCAACGTGCTCGCTCCGGACGGGAAGAAGATGAGCAAGTCCCTGGGGAACGTGATAAGCCCGGAGCAGCTCAAGGCAGAGTTCCCGACGGACGCGATAAGGCAGTGGGCAGCGATGAGCGGGGCGATGGCAAAGGACCGCCCATTTTCCTTCGAGGACATAAGGTACGCCAAGAGCTTCCTGAACAAGTTCTGGAACTCCGCGAGGCTCGTGGAAATTTCGCTCGGGGGCTACGCGGGAGGAGAGGGAGATGCGCGAGAAGTGGACAGGTGGATAGTCTCGCGCATGAACCAGACCATACGCGATTTCACCTCGCACATGGAGGCGTTCGAATACCACTACGCGATGAGCAAGCTCTACCAGTTCTACTGGCACGACTTCTGCGACAACTACCTTGAATACGTCAAGCACAGGATTTACGATTCCGCAATCCACGGGGAGGAGGGCAAGAAGGCCGCGCAGCATTCCATGAGGTACGTGCTTTACAACACGGTGAAGCTCATCGCCCCGATTGCGCCGCACATAAGCGAGGAGATTTGGAAGGCGCTTTTCAAGGAAGGTGGCAGCGTGCACCGCGCGCAGTGGCCCAATGCGGGCCAGATAGACGAGGCCGCGATTGCGAAGGCCAACGCGGTGAACGAGCTCGTTACCCTCATTCGGCAGCACAAGGCGTCCAACAAGAAGGCTATGAACTCCAAGCTCTCTATTGTGAAGATAAGCGCGCCCGACATATCTGGGTTCGAGGAGGACCTCAGGGGCGTGATGAAGATTGAAAAGCTGGAAATTGAAAGGGGCGAGAAGTCCGCGCTCGTTTCCGCGGAGTTCGCGCCGGAAGAGAAGAAGGAGGGCTAAAGGCATGGCTTTCAAAATCCTCGAGCACACCGCGGACGTGGGCGTGATAGCGACCGGAAAGACCTACGGGCAGGCGCTCGAGGAGGCCGCGCTCGGCATGTTCTCGTTCATGGGCAAGGGCAAGGCGCATGAGAAGGAGAAGCTTGAAATTTCCGTGGAGCGCGAGAGGAAGGACGAGCTGGTGGTTTTCCTGCTTTCCGAAATACTGGCGCAGTGCGAGGCCGAGTCCTTCGCGCCCGCGAAAATGCGGGTCAAGGAATACGACGGGACGAGAATTTCGGTTGAAGTCTCCGGCGAGCGCAAGACGCCGGGCAACATTATAAAAGCCGTAACGTTCCATATGCTTGAAGTGAATGAGGGCAAGGAAGGCTGGAAAATACAGGTCCTCTTCGACATATAGCGGGCCGAAGGTGCCGAACAAATGATATTTGATTTCGGGAAGATGAACGTGCGCGACGAATTCATAGCCGCGCTCACCGTCTTCCTCGCGTCCTCGTACATACTTTTCATCAACCCCCAGCTCATGGCGGAGGCGGGGATGAATTTCGACGGCGCGTTCTTCGCGACGGGAATCGCGGCGGCGCTCGGGACGCTCCTCGTCGGGCTGATTGCGAACAAGCCCTACATAGTCGCCCCGGGAATGACGCTGAGCATATTCTTCACCTACACCATAGTCAAGACGCTCGGTGTTCCGTGGCAGGTGGGCCTTGCGGCCTCGCTCCTCGTCGGCGTGGTGCTGCTGGCGCTCTCGCTCAGCAAGATAAGGACGTGGTTCGTGGAGGCGATTCCCGAGGGGCTCAGGTACGGGATTACCGGGGGAATAGGGCTCATGCTCGTTTTCGTGGGCTTCCAGCGCGCGCACATAGTCATGCCTTCGCAGTTCACCATGATAACCCTCGGCAACATATTCGCTCCGGAAGCGCTGGTCGCGATTTTCGGGTTCCTCATCACCGGGCTATTGTTCATACGCGGCGTCCGCGGAGCGTTCCTCTTCGGGATACTGCTCACTACGGCGGTTTCCCTCATAGTGGCGCTCGCGGGCGGCGCGCACCCCATATTGGGGGTTTTTGAAATCCCCAAGAACCTTCCCTCGGTGGCGTTCAAATTTGACTTTGCGGGGCTCACGAACTCGCCGGGCTCGCTCTCCATTGTGCTCGGCCTGTTCGTGGTCGCGTTCTTCGACACCATAGGAGCTGCAACAGCGCTTCTCATAAGGGGGGGAAGCACGGACAAGAAGGGAAGGATACAGGACCTGGACAAGGTCATGATTAGCGACTCGCTCGCGACCATTTTCGGGGCTGCGCTCGGGGCCCCCACCCAGTCCGTCTACGCCGAGAGCGCGTCCTCCTACGAGGCGGGGGGAAAAACCGGAATGACCGCCGTATTCGTGAGCATATTCTTCGTGCTCGCGGTGTTCTTCCTGCCGCTCATAAAGCTCGTGCCGATTGAGGCGACCGCGCCGGTGCTCATAATAGTGGGGCTGCTCATGTTCGGGGGAATAAGGAACATGGACATGAAGGACTACGGCGAGAGCATCCCCGCGCTGTTCTGCCTTGCGGCGATACCGCTCACGTTCTCCATAAGCCACGGCATAGGACTTGCCGCGATAATGTACGTGCTGCTCAAGGTCTTCGCGGGAAAGTTCAGGGAAGTGCACCTGGGAATGTGGATAACGGCGCTGCTCTTCCTGTGCAATTTCCTCGGCATATTCTAATTAACTCCCTAACTTCCTGGGAACGCTCCGATGTTCTAAAAAATCAGGCTTTTTTCGGGGCAGCCTTCGTTGGGGCTGTGGGGCCTTTCCCGTTGCTTCCGGCTTTCTGAACTCCGCCGCGCTCAGGCGCTTGTCAAATCCTGAAAGCCACCTGTCCAGCTTCGCGTCCAGCTCCACTATCCTTTTCTTCAACTCCGTGTAATCCTGCGAATGCTCCATATTCTCC
>JAKANX010000098.1 GCA_021823425.1 Microcaldota archaeon | reverse complement strand
CGTCCGGCTTCCGGTCGCGACCACTATTGCCGTTGCGCTCCCCCTCGCGACGAACGTCCCTGCGAACGCCATCGAGCTGCGCTCTGCGAGCGGCGCCAGCTCGGACACCCTGGCGACCCCCTTTTTCACGGGCATGGATTCCCCGGTGAGCGAGGCCTCGTTCATCTCCAGCCCGTGCTCCTCCAGTATCCTGGCGTCCGCGGGCACTTTCCCCCCCTCCTCAAGGAAGACCACGTCCCCGGGCACGAGCAGCCTCGACTCGATGTAGTCCTTCCTGCCCTCGCGCACCACCAATGCCTTGGCCCCGGTGAGCTTCCTGAGCTCATCCATGCTCCTGTCCGCCCGGTATTCCAGCATCATGCCGAACGCCACGTTCAGCACCACAACTATCCCTATTGCCGCGGCGTCGTGCACCTCGCCTATGAAATACGCGACCACAGCGGCAACTATCAGCAAAATGAGTATGTAGTTCCTGAACTGCTCCACGAAAATCTCCGGCAGCGTCCTCGCCTTTCCCTTGCCGAACTCGTTTGGGCCGTACGCGCCGAGCCTCAGCTCCGCCTCCCTCTGCGAGAGGCCGTCCGGGCCGCTCTGGAGCTCTTTCATCACCTCCTCAGCGGCAGTGGAATGGAACATGCTACTAATTTTCCAAGCATGTTTAAATGCGCTTGCGCCCCCGCGCGCCTATTCGGGGCCGTTTAGCAATCTTTTAAAAACTACATGCCCAATTCATATTCGGTGATGTTTATGGCAGCTAAGAAGGAAGACGAGCCGAAGGCGGCTACCGCAGCCCCCGCAGGAGGGGACAGCAACATTATTGCGGCAATCGCGTACATACTCGGCCCGATTGTGGCGGTAATAATCTACCTCATAAAGAAGGACGACAAGTTCGTAAGGTTCCACTCCATGCAGTCGTTGCTGTTCGGCGTGGCCGCGTTCATCGTGTTCATGGTGCTCATGGTCCTCATAACCGTGATAAGCGTCGTGAGCGGCGGCATCGGCAGCATACTCGGACTCTGCACGCTGCCCCTCATGCTGGTAATCGTGCTGGCCGCGCTCTACCTCGCGTACATGGCGTTCACCGGCAAGACCTACAAGCTTCCGGTAATCGGCGACATGGCGGAGAAATACGCCTGATTCGCCCTTCCTTTTTTCCTTTTCCTTTTCTTTCATTTTCCCCATTTTCAAATAGCCTTTTATTCCTAGCCCCAGACTGCTTCCCGTGATAAAATGGCGGAATTCGAACCGGCTGACAAGGACAGCACCCTGATTGCGGCGCTCGCGGCGCTATTCGGCGGGCTGATTGCGATAGTGATATACCTGCTCAAGCCCAGCGACAGGTTCGTGAAATTTTACGCGCTGCAGCAGGTCGCCACGGACATAGCAGTTGCGATCATAGCGTTCGCGCTCTACGCGCTCGTGATTGCGGGCATGATTGCAGGCGCCGCGGGCTCCGCGGTCGCAGGAGGCGCGGCACCGCTCATTTCCATGCTCTCCTTCCTCCCGATGGCGTGCCTAGGCGTGGGGGCGCTCGCGTACATCGTGTTCAGGCTGTACTCGGTGTACATGGCGTTCACCGGCAACGTATTCAAGGTCCCGGTGATAGGGAACTTCATCGCCAAGTACGTCTGACCGAACTTTTTATTCTTTTGCTTCCTTATCCTTCCGTGATTGTACATGGCTGAAACGTTCGAGAAGGCTGAAAAGGACAGCACGATAATCGCGGCCCTCGCCGCATTCTTCGGGAGCCTGATAGCGATAATAATCTACCTGATAAAGAAGGACGACAGGTTCGTGCGCTTCTACGCGCTCCAGTCGTTCATCTTTGACATCGTTGCGGGAATCGTAATCACCCTCGCGTACGTGGTGATGTTCTTCGCCTCGTTCGTGCTCTCGCTCGGCGCTGCGGCAAGCAGGAACGCTGCCCCGGAGCCCGCGTTCTTCCTTCCGATGGCCTGCTTCGGCATAGTGATGCTCGCCTACCTGGTAGTGCGGCTGTTCTGCGCGTATAAGGCATTTTGCGGGGAAGTGTTCATGCTTCCGTTGGTGGGCCGCTTCGTTGCCAAATACGTGTAGCGCCCTCCCTCTTTTTTATTCCTTTTCCTCCTTATTCTGAACGGTATCCATGCAATTCTACAACTCATTGTCAAGGAAGAACGAGGAATTCGAGCCGCTCCACAAGGGAAGGATAAACATGTACGTGTGCGGCCTCACGCCCTACGACCACGCGCACCTCGGGCACGCGCGCACCTACGTGGCCTTCGACATGCTCAAGCGCTTCCTCAGGCACAAGGGCTATTCCGTGTTCCACATCCAGAACGTCACGGACGTGGACGACAAGATAATAAGGCGCTCCAAGGAGAGCGGCACAAAGCCGGCCGAACTGACCGAGAAATTCCACGCCGAGGCAATGGAGCTCTTCAAAAAGCTGCACATTCTGGACGCGGACGCGTATCCGAAAGTCACGGAGAACATCCCGGAAATAATCGCCATAATACAGGCGTTGGAGAAGAACGGCTACGCCTACGAGACCGAGACAGGCGTGTATTTCGAAGTGAAGAAGTTCAAAGGCTACGGCAAGCTCTCGGGCCAGAAGATGGACGAAATTCGCGCGGGCTCCCGCAAGGAAGTGGACGAGACCAAGAGGAATCCCGAGGACTTCGCGCTCTGGAAAAAGACGAAAGGCGAGATAATGGAGTTCGCGAGCCCGTGGGGCGCCGGAAGGCCGGGCTGGCACATAGAGTGCAGCGCGATGAGCGGCAAATATTCAAAGACAATTGACATACACGGCGGGGCGAGGGACCTCATATTCCCGCACCACGAGAACGAAATCGCCCAAAGCGAAGCGGCGAACGGCGTCCAGTTCGTGAAATGCTGGCTGCACACCGGATTTTTGACCGTGAACGGGGAGAAGATGAGCAAGTCGCTGGGCAATTTCGTCACCCTCAAGGACGTGCTGGCGGAGCACAGCCCGAACGCGGTGCGCATGTTCTTCGCGATGGCCCATTACCGGAGCCCGATAGACTACAACCCGGACCAGATAAGGCAGGCCGAATCAACGGTGGAAAGGGTGTTCAACTTCATGGACAACCTGGACCACGCGCTGCTCCAGAAGGAAAAGAAGGCGGTTGCGGACCGCACCCTTGAAATGGAGGCCAAGAACAAGTTCAGGAACTTCCACCATTTCCTTGAAACGGATTTTGACATGCCCACTTCAATCACCTACATATTCTCGCTGATGAAATCCGCGAACACCCACCTAGAGGGCGGCGCCTACGACTATGGGGCCTTGGAACTGATACGCTCGGAAATGGAAAAGGCGCTCGGCATAATGGGATTGGAGCGCGAAGTGAAGAAAATGGAGGACAAGACGAGGGAGCTCGTGGAGCTCCTCATTGAGCTGAGGGACGACGCTAGGAAAAGGAAGGACTTCGGATCCTCGGACAAGATAAGGGACAGGCTCAGGAAGCTCGGCGTAGCCTTGGAGGACACCGACGGGAAGACGAAGTGGAAGCTCCAATGAGCATTTTCAGCGCGCTTTGCCTCGCCGAAAGCCTTTTCTCCAGCCTCGCCCTCGCCGCAGCGAGAGTTTTTCCGTAGTCCGTCGTTTCAGCCTCCGCGGTTTTCTTCTTCCTCTTTTTCTTTTTCCCGGGAATTGCCTCTTTTTCCCCGCGTATGCGCATGTAGGGCGATATTCCGAGTGCCGAAGGAGCGCTGTGCGCTTGGGAACTCTTTTTATTCCTTTCCGTTAAAATAACTCTTTTACTTATCTTAGTTTCAGATAAGACAGCCTTAACGCTGCTTATGCGGGCCCGTAGCTCAGCTTGGCCAGAGCACTCGGCTCTTAACCGAGGTGTCATGGGTTCAAATCCCATCGGGCCCGCTTTCTTTTTCTTCTTTGCATCAGCCCTTGCATTAATTTGGGGTTTCGAGTTTAGCGTTTCCGGTTTCGCGTCCTTCCTACTTCCAATTTTGGAAACCTTGTTTTTCGCCGCAATTTGCATCTC
>JAKANX010000009.1 GCA_021823425.1 Microcaldota archaeon | reverse complement strand
ACGAAATCCTCGACTTCGTTTTCCAGTCTGAGTCTTCCGATAACCACCCCTGCCAATATTGCAATTATCAGGCCGCTTATTATGTAAAGCGCGGCAATCTGCCAGCCGAACATCGCAAAAAGCATGGTTGCCGCAACCTCGTTTATCAAGGGGGAAGCGATCAGGAAGGAGAATGTTATTCCGAGCGGCACTCCTGCTTCCACAAATCCAATGAAAAGCGGGACTGCGGAGCACGAACAGAATGGAGTGGGGACACCCAAGAGCGCTGCAAACACGTTTCCCACACCCTCGCCCCTTCCTCCGAGCAGTTTCTTCACCTTCTCGGGTGTGATGAATGTGCGCACTATGCCGACCAAAAAGACAATTATGACCAGCATGAGGGTTACTTTTATCGAATCATAAATGAAGAAATTAACCGCAGCCCCGGTCTGGCTGTCTTTTGCAAGCCCAAACAGGGAATAGCTGGCCCAGTCCGCGAATTCCTGGAGCATCAGAGCGCCTTCAGGATCTTCTTTATCTCATCCACTTCCGGAACCCTGCCATAAACCTTGACTTCCTCATCCACGACTAGCGCAGGCGTCGACATTACTCCATACGCGGCAATATCCCCATAATCCTGCACCTTCTCGACATTCGCCTTCAAGTTGAGCTGTTCACAAGCCTTTTTCACGTTCGCCTCTAGCTTTTTGCAGTTGGAACAGCCGCTTCCGAGCACCTTTATCTTCATGTCACCACCTTGAAATATCCGCGAGTACCATTTTCCCTTTTTTCGAAATAGAATACAGTCGTTTAACCCCATTTTTCCTCATTTTCACCAAATCTGCTTGGAAGAGTACTTTCAAATGCTGCGAAACCGCGGGCTGGCTCGTTCCAACGAACTTGGGAAGCTCGCACGCGCATATCTCGCCCTTGCCGATGCGTTCAAACAACTTGAATCGGGTCTCATCAGCAATTGCCTTGTTTATCTTATTGTCCATAAATATAAGTATGGACTTATATTTAAAACAGTTTCGCCAGTTGAAACGCGAGCTTTTTAAACCTCAGCAAGCAGAAGGAGCGCAAGGGCCAAATCAGGGCGAATGGTCTTGATACGTTCAAGACGGACGCCGGGGGCTTCTCACTTGAAGAAGAAAGCCCACTTTTGAGTATAAAAACTTTTGTGAGGATACCGGCATGATTTTGCCGGTTTACGGATTTATTTGCTCATTTTCGATTATTTCCACAACTGCTCTCTGCTGGCGCTCGCTCGCAGTAACCTTGGTTTTCACATCGTAAACGCGTAGCCGATTATCAGGAGTTCTAAATGGTTTGATATGATCCCAATTAACTTCATCAACGACCATGAAAATCTTTTTTGTTGTGTCCATCAAACCTTTGAAATGCTCAATCGGGTCCTTGACATGACCTCCATAAGAAAGTTCAATCACTACGCTCGCATTGCTTATGTCATAATAGCCGAGAGGCCTGAATGTGCTATACATATTGGATGTCAACCTTCCGTCATAAATTGCTACATACCCGTTGTGCGTCTTGTTATATTCCTTTATCAAGTCTATTTCATGCGGGTTAAACACATATGCAATTTCATCGCATTCCTGCTCACCGCTGCCCACCACGCACGTGCTTTTGATTGCTGTTTTTGAAGACGCCGCAAATTCGAAAAAATCCATTTTCTTATCAACATCGGCTATCTGCATCAACGCGATTCGTGTGTTGCTCCCATTCTCCAGTGCAGCCCATTCCGCATACTGCGGTTTGCCAAGGAGCGATTCGAGCGTTTTGAGTTTGAGAAATAGCCAGTCGAGTTTTTCGTTTGCAAATCGTGTTTCGCTCCATTCCATCTCATGGGCAAGTATGAACATTCTTGGCTCGCTGGAAATGGTCCGTTCATGCCTGGTTATATTGGAAACATAAATCAGCTCGCGGTGCTCCAGAATTTCCATTACCTCTAAATTTCTGTCAATTCCTGCCCCAGCAGTTACGAAATATTCGAATGTTTTTTCATCATTTTCGAGTGTTTCAAGCCACACATCGTTGATTGATTGCTGGCCATCGCGCATCTTCATGCCCCTCCCCTTAGCCGCACGCAGGGGCATACCCGCGCATAATACAGCGTACCCCGCGCCTTGCGCTGTGGAGGAATACGCCACTCCGCCGAAAAGCGGGCCGTATATGTGCTCCATGCCGTAGCCGTTTGGAGTCCAGGCACGCTCTTTTACCCTCGTTTCTCCAAAAACGGGCTCGACCATTACGGCTATTCCTTCTTCAAGGCCTAGATCCTTCCTGAATGCAATTGCAGAAGGCGTGAACTGACTTGCGAGCACCTTCTTTATGGCATGAACCAGCTCTTGAGTATCTAGTGGCGGGCAGAACGTGCTATCGTATATTCCCGTTCCTCTTGAATCCCCCTGCGCCGATGATCGTACTGCCAGCGGGACATCCCCGAATTGATGGGATACGGCGCGTATAACGTCATATTCCTTTTTGTTGAATTGGCCGTAATCGACAAGCCCCATTACCATATCAGAAGATACTCCTTTGCCAGCAGCGTCAATTATTCCATTTCGTTCCATGAAATCTTTGAAAAATCCCATGGCAAAAACAGTACGGGGGTAAAGCTCGAACCCTGCCTTTTCGATCGCCCATCCCTTTCTGCGCAGTTCTTCTGCCTTGGCGCCAATGGAACCGCTGCCGATAATCGTCCAATATTTCTCGTCCAAGTTGGATAATTGGGTTTGCCTGGCTTGAAATGCGTTTGCCAGCGCTTTTACAGTAATACGCCTGTCAGAGTGTATTCCTTTCTCCATATATTCTCTTTTTATAAAACATTTTATAAACGTAATTTTGGATCGAAAACCAGGTTATTAACGAGAGCTTTAAATCCCTCATCAAGCAGAATAATATTAGAGCCAAATCAGTCGTCTTACGTTCAGTCCTCGCTATGGCAATGTTTCCCATAAGTGAAAAATCGCAAGATTTATAAGATGCATCTTACAAATAAGATATTGGTGATAAGATGTCCGAGCACATAGAATTGGGGACAATAAGCTCCCGCGGCCAGGTGGCGATTCCTTCAGATATGCGAAAAGAGATGGGTTTGGAGGAAGGCACGAAAATTTTGTTCTTCCTGGAAGATGATACTCTGCTGATAAAGAAGGTTAGCACACAGAGCTGGAAGCAGATAACCGAACCCCTCCGGATTGCCAAGAAGAAAATAGAGGAAAAAGACGTTGACAAATTAGTCCATGAGATGAGAAAGTGAAGGTAACCCTAGACACAAACGTCCTTGTTTCAGGCACGTTCTGGGAAGGCGAAGCATTTCGTATTCTTGAACTCATTGAGCAGAAGAAACTAGATTGCGTGCTTTCTAAAGGGATATTGAACGAATACGATAGAATTATCCACAGCGAAGAGATTCTTGAAAAGGTCGAAGAAAAACACCTGCATATCCGTGCAGTAGTAATCAAAATAGTCGGAATGTGCGCGATCGTCGAACCGAAAAGAAAAATCCGTGCGGTGCAAGAAGATCCGGATGATGACAAGATCATTGAATGCGCAGTTGAAGGCAAAGTTGATTATATTATCACTTACGATTCCAAACATCTGCTGAAGCTCAAGGAATTCGAAGGAATAAAGATAATCTCGCCTGGAGAATTTTTGATGAAGTTTGAAAAAAGAGAATAGTTACGAGAGCTTTAAATACCTCAGCAAGTAGAAGAAGCGCAAGGGCCAAACCGCATTGATTGTCTTGATACGTTCAAGGCGGACGCCGGGGGGCTTCTCAATTGAAGAGGAAAGCTCCCATGCACAATTGTGCCGAAATCGGCATCATAGATTCATTTTTTCCCGGAACTGCCTTGCCGGTCCAACTTGCGGTATATGATGAGTGCCGTGGGTATCCCGACAATTAGCGCCAGAACCAAGCTTAGCACGAACAATATCGCCCTGTACAGTTCAAGAAATACGGTTATATCTATCCCAATCTGCAATAACGCGGTCAAAATGAATGTCATATTGACAACAAAATCCATGATAAGAAGCAAGTGCTGTTTAAACTCAAAATTATCCGTTTTTGTCCTTTCCCTGATCAATCTGGAAATGTATGTCCCGATGAGCACTATGAATATCGCAGTTACATAATTGGGGAGCGCGCCAAGGAACTGCTCTATGAATTGAGTCGTAAACTCTAAACCCACCATGCGCAATGCCAATCGTAAAAATAAAAGGAAGATGATTAAACCGGCAAACCACGAAATGAAATTTAATGCTATTTTCAGTATCCCCTTGGATTCCGGATAGAATTGAAATAACCTGCCAATGCGGTTGAACGCCCGGGTTAGGAAGATTATTGCCGCGGTTCCAACCAAAACACCCAGTATGATCAACGCCGCGGGATAAAGTATTTCTTCGTTCATTTTGCAACCTCATTATAGTAACCGATGATTGTTTTTGCGATGGAATCCCAGTCAAACATGCGTACTCTTTCGCTCGCCATTTTTCCTATGTCAGCACACCTTTTTTTGTCTTCCAGCAGTTCTACGATCGCATGTGTCATTTCGTTTTTGTTGTGTGCGATGATTCCTGCACCGCCTATTACCTCCGGGATGCCGCCAACATTGAATGAAACGACCGGGCGCCCTGTCGCCATTGCTTCAACGATGCATATCCCGAACGACTCGTATTTCGAAGGCTGGATGTATACCTGGCAGTCCGAATAAAGTTTTCTAAGCGTTTCTGGATGCTGTCTTTTTTCTATTATCCTGATCCTTCCTTTGAAATGTTCTTCCTGTTTTTGCATAATCCCCCGTATCTCCTTTAAATCGTCCCCTAGTGTGTCATAAGGGCAAACGGCCGTAAATGTCGCATCCTTTACCTCCATGACCCGCGCGATTATCCCGGGCAAATATTCAATGCCTTTCTCCTTGCTGAATCGCCCGATAAATAAAACGTTCTTTTTTGTTATCGGGGAACAACTGAATACGCTCAAATCGACTCCGTTCGGAATTACCCTCGTTGATTTCAGCGTATAATGGCCCCTGGCTTCGTCTAAAAGCGACTTGGAAACAAAAATCGCGCCATCGCAATGGTTGACCGTGCTCTCTATCCACGAGATGAGGTCTTCAAAGTCCTTCTCTTCCCGGCTTAGCTGCCGTACCCGTAATTTTTCGATTGCATGGAATGTGTGTACCCACCGGATTCCGCGCGTTTTTTTCAATATGAATGCCGCTTTCGTGAGCGCGCCGTGAGTGTGGATGATATCGAACCTTCGAGTTGCGTTCTCCCTTATCAGTTCCTTTATGACTTCTGATTCAAAGACATCATAATCAAGCATTTGCCCTGAGAACTGGTCCCCGTGAGGTATCAAAATTGGTTCAATGGGGTGTATCGTTACTCCGTTGTCCTTGTAGTTGGATCCTTCAGAACTGCTGCAGAATACATGAACCTCGCATCCGCTTTTGGAAAGGTGTTCCGCAAGATTCTTGGCGTGCACTCCGACGCCGGATAACGTCGGGGCTTCAAAATAATAGCTTATTATCGCCACTTTTAATCTGGGTTCGCCCACCATTTCAATGAACTTGGCGATGCCGTGCGTTACATCTCGGTTAACTGAATGTAGCCTGGATATAAGTCTGTTAACTCTTATTTTCATAAAATCAACATTCGTTTGACAATCCTTCTTCACGAGGATATTTTTAAAACTTTATGGGATTTTCAGCGTCCGCGCTTCTCGAAATCCCAATTTAGGTTCAATTCTTCCTCAAATCCATGCGCTTTTTTTAATCGCAGCAAGCAGAAGGAGCGCAAGGGCCAAATCAGGACGAATGGTCTTGATGCGTTCAAGACGGGCGCCTGGGCGTTCACTTCATTTTCTTATCGTCTTTTTCCTCAGTTTTACCAATCTTTCATATTGCCATTTTCGTTCTTTTGCCACGGCAGCATCGGAATCTGTAGCCCTGTAAATCGCCTGAAGAGCGTAAATCGCGGCCCCAATCGAATGCATCGGCACGTGCGCGGCCGCAACAGCCTGCCCAGCAGCCCGTGCAGCCGACCGGGCAGAATTATCCTCGCCGACTTCCCGTGCAGCAGCATGGGAATCCAGAGATGCCTTTCGTATTACAGCCATGCTGAAAACCCCTGTTTCCATCCATTTTTGGAGGGTTTCAATCGCCACTCTGGGCCGTTTATCCTTGGGGTATTTTTTCTCGAAATAAGGCAATACGCGCTCCGCGCAATCAATCGCCCATTCAGCAAGGGCTTTTTGATTCGTCTTCCCGACAATTCCCCTGAACAGCCGGGCGTTGTAAACCAGCGAGAATTTCGTTCGCTTTTCAATTTTCATATAGAGTGGGTAGTTTCCCGCATTTATAATTTTTGACGTTCGGTTTAGCATCGTTTTTATATCCTGCAACCGAAATGACGATATGGATAAGGAATTAGCAGGCATACGGAGAATTTTCATAGAGCTCGAAGGCGAGCCTGAAAAGGCGAAGCAATACTCGGAAAAATACGCGGAATTGGTCAAATCCGCCGTAAATTTTATGAAAAACGAGGCGAAAATAAAGCCCGGCCAGGAAGGCCCGTTCGTGGCGGAAATCAAGGGCGTGCTGAAAAATTTAGGCGTGCAGCCCGGAGAAACGAGGCGGAATTTCATTTCCGAATCCTTGGACAAGAAAAAGTGGGACTGCAAGAACTCCGCATTCCTCGTTTACGACGTCGCAAAGGGGCTGGAAATAGACGCGAGCTTCGTCTCCACCCCGGACCACATGCTCATCGTCACCAAGAGCTTCCTTCTTGAAACTACTGACGGAACATTCACGTTCAAGGACGCGCTCAAGGACAGGCATCCGGTTGTGTGCGAGACCGGCGCGGACGATATGGCCGATTCGTTCTCCCACATGAACAGGGGCCGTGCGTACGCGAGGCAGGGCGATTACGGAAAAGCCTTGGAAAGCTACAATCGCTCAATAGCAACAGATCCGAGGAACTTCCTCGCGTACTACAACCGCGGGAACGCGCAAATGATGCTTGAAAAATATTACGAGGCGATAGCCGATTTCGGAATGGCGATAGCGCTCAGCCCCTCGTACGTGCCTGCCTACAACAACCGCGGCACGGCATTCCTCGGGATAAGCCAGTTCAAGGAGGCGGTTGACGAATTCACAAAGGCATTGTCCATAGACCCAAGCCACGCGGCTGCGTTCTACAACCGCGGCAATGCCTACGTCTCGCTGGAAAAATACGAGGAGGCAATCGCGGATTACACAAAAGCGATAGCCCTGAATCCGGAATACGAGGCAGCGTACAACAACCGCGGAATAGCGTACGGAAAGCTCGGGAAGGAAAAGGAGGCGGAAAAGGATTTCGAAAAGGCGGACTCGTTCACCAGACAAAAGGAATGAGCCTGTACCTCACCCTCTTGCAATATTCCTTGTAGCCGGGCAGTTCCCTGCCGAGCACCTCCTCCTCGTTCAATATCCTGAAAACCAGCATGGGCAGAACGAGCAGGAACACCGGGAAAGCGACGTACGAGCCGAGCGCAATCGGAGTAGCTAGGTACATGAAAATCATGCCGAAGTACATCGGGTGCCTAATCACCGAATAGGGGCCCGTGGAAATCACCTTCTGGCCCTTCTCCACCCGAACTGTCCTTCCGGCGTAGCTGTTCTCCCTGAAAACGAGGAAAACAAGCCAGTAGCCGAGCAGAACCACCGCGTCCGCCGCAACCACGTACTCGAAGGGGATGAACGACCAGCCGTAGCGCTTATCAAAGCCCGGAAGCAGGAATCCCACTATGAATATGAGCAATCCGAACGCCACTACTCGTTTCTGCTGCGCCTCCTTCTCCCTCATTTGCAGCCTGCGTTCAAGGAATTCGGGGTCGTTCTTCATGAAATAGAGAATTACGAAAAGTGCGAGCGCGGCTATTATCGCGAGGTAGGCCCACGCCTGCCAATAGTCAAAAGTCCCGGCGGGCAGGAAGAACATCAGCCCGCACACGAGGAGCGCTGACGCATACAGAAGAGCCGCCTTTTTCCAGAATCCTGCGACCATGGGGTAAACGAACCAGCCTAATGTATAAAAATCACTGCCTTTTTGCGCCGTTGCCCAGCGCGCTGTGGAGCACCTCCCGCATCCTTTCCTTTTCCGCGTCGTTTTCTTCGGGCTTGGAGATTTTCACCGAAGGCTCCATTACTTCCGTTCCGTTCTTGGGCTTGGTGAGCGCAATCCCAATAGTGCTCACTATTGCCGCAAGTATTATGATGGTGAAAGCGATGTCAGGGAACTGCTTCACCGTTGAAAAGAGCGGGCTCTTGTCGGTCACGTAAAGCAGGGGATATGTTGAGAGCACTGCGACACTCAGGCCCCTGTCCGAGAACGCGGATATGAGGTTGTTGAATTTGGAAATGGGGCTGCCCAGCGTGCTAAGGCGCGTGGCTATTGCTCTCGCTATTACGAGCGCAGCCATTATCGCCACGCTGATGGGCAGCATGCTGATTATGCTCCCAAGGTTCACAATCATGCCCAGATAAGTGAAGAATATCGTCCTGAGGAAAAAGGAGATTTCAGCATGGAACGGCTTGAGCTTGTCCGCGTCCCCGGTGTGCTCCACCTCCAGCTTCAGCATGCTGTCAATCTCGTGGCGGTTGCCGAGCACGAGCCCGAACACTATCGCGGCGATGTATCCGCTGGCCCCGAAGTATTCTACGAAGACGAACATGAAAAGCAAAACGGCCAGCGTCGCCATGTATATGTAATCCGTGAGCTTTCCGATGCGGCTGAGCAGCGCGACCCAGATTACCCCTCCGACTGCGCCCACGACCGCGCCTATTGAGAACATGGAGAGGAGTTCCTTGCCCGTGTCCTGGGCGCTCACCGCGGTGTTCGTGAACATCATCGCAGTTACGGTGATGACGAGAACCGCGCAGAGCACGTCCGTGAATGAAGGCTCCAGTATTATGAACGTCTTGGCGTCGTCCGGAATTTTTAGCTTGCTTGCAACCGGTATAGTTATCGCAGGGCTGCTCCCGCTGAGCATCACCCCCAGCAGCACGCCTGCCATCATGTCGATTCTGAAAAGGTAATGCGCGATGAGCGCGGTGGCGCCGGCGGTGAAAAGCACAATCAAGAGCCCGAACAAGAATGGCCGGACGCTCTGCTTTATCACCGTGTAAATGTTCAGCAGCATCCCGCCGTCGAACAGTATCACCATGAGCGTGAGCGGCCCCAGAAGCGTCCTATACGATGCGAGCGAGGCGGCATCAAACGACGGGTCCACGTACTGTATTCCGCCGTGGCTGAGCAAAAACCCGGTCAGCAGCAAAAGAAGGACTCCGGGTATTTCAAACTTCCTGAATACCAGCTCTCCCGCGAATCCCACGAAAAGTATCGTTCCGAGCAGCCCGAACGCGACCAAGACGGTGTCAGCCATGGATATCCCTACTCATAACGTTGAATTAAATGCTACTCCCCGCCTCCCCTCTTGCGCAGCTCTGCAAGTTCCGCCTCGACCCTTTCCATGAATTCCGGAAGCTTGAGCAGCGCGGTGACTATGCGCTCTATGCCCGAGCGGTCGTCCTGCCTGCCTCCCTTCTCCTCGCGCAGGCGCCTGAATTCCGCCTCGTATTCGAGAAGGACCGATTCCTTGTTCAGGTCCTTGGCCAGTTTCACGATGAGGCTGAGGTTGTCAAGCCTCCTGTCCGCGTAGCCCGCGGTCACGTTCTTGGCCGCCCAGTCGTAAAGCTTCACGAGCCGCTGTGCAAGCCCCAGCTGCGTAATCTGTCCGTCGTAACCCTTGTCGTCCCTGCTTTTTGCAAGTTCCGCCTCCCGTTGCTCTATTCCTGACATGCAGAGCGCCTTGGCCCTGCCCATGAAAGCGTCCTTCTTCTGCGGAGGCGCCATTCCAGCGAGCCCTGCGAGAAGCTCTATCGCGTGCACCCAGCCGCCCTCCTTGCCCGTGGGGTCGGTGTAAACGCTCGTCAGGAAATTCACCGCCATTTCCGCTATTTGAATTGAAATCGTCTTTTTCGCACCTTCTTCCAGCAGCCTCGCATGCGCGGGCATCGTTTCTTCGGGCGCCTGCCTGCTTCCGCCAGCCCCTATGATTGCCTCGTTCCATTTGAGCCCGTGCACCCAGCACCGCTCGGAAAGCGCATTGTTGCCCACCCTTGCGAACGACCGTGCCGCCTCTATGAAAATGTTCGGGGTTTCCGCGTCCCTGCCCGAGTAGAAAACGGGGTAAAGGGTTCTTTGCGAATATTGGCCGACTATGAAGGCGAAGTCCACGGCGCTCGCGTAAGGGTCCGCGCGGTCCGGGGTTTCCGCGTATTGGACTATGAACGCCTTTGAAATCGCGTCGTAGCACGCCGCGGAGTTCTTCAAGAATGCCGCGCCTGCGGGGCTTCCCTCCGGCGCCTGCCCTGCCGCGAACGCGAAGTACCTTCCCGCTCCCAGCAGCGCCTTGTAATCGTCTTCCTCAAAATCCGCCCCCTTCTTTGCGCCAATCACGGCCTGCGCGAGCATGCCGAATTTCCTGCCCGCCTCGTTGAATTCCTTTCTGGACAGGTGCGCCTCCGCCTGTGCAAGCAGCTCCCTCTGGCGCCGCGCGTCCATAATGCCTTCCCCGAGCGGCCCCTTTCCGGAAACAGGGCTTCCTGGCGCCTGCCCGCCATGCTCGTCTCCCTGCCTTGGTGCTTTTTTCTGTTCCATAGCAATCACAAAAGTCTATTTTTCCCCTCATTTATCACTCAGGGGCGCCTAATAATTCTTTCGTTCCGGGGGAAAAAGGCAGCTACCAGAACCGCAGGGGTATCTTTGCGAAGAATATCAGGAAAATCAGGTAGAGCGGGGAACAGCATACGATGGAAATCATGTCCCAGATGCTCGCTCCGTTCTTGCAGATGTTGCCCACGTAGCCCTCGGCGTACCCGTGCGAGCAATTCGCCCAGAGCAGCGCTATCGCCAGTATCGCGCATATGAGGAATATGGAGCCCCCTCCAATCTGGACGGCGTGCGGGTTCCCGCGCTCTTGTTCTTCCATGCAAAAACTTTGCGGGCACATTTTTTATGCCTTTGCTCCCCCCCGGAAACGATTTAAGCCCGCATCCCGAATTAGGAGCAGGATGAACCGGAGCCCCGATGATTTTACTAATTTACCCAAGCCAATGAGGGGCCGAGGGGACTGGTCTGACCGCCGAGCGTTCCCGGTCTCGTGTTTTCCGTTTGCTGGAAACCCAAAACTGAAAACGGTCCACGGTCGGGTTTGGGCCGAGGGGACTGGTTGGGCACCCGAGCGTTCCGGGTTCAGGGTTTAGCGTTCCGTTTTCGGAAAGGATTTAAACGCGTTTTCCCAAATAATTTTCGGATGAACCGGAGCCCCGATGAACGGAACAACTTTTGCCAAGCGTGCGAGGGGCCGAGGGGACTGGTTGGGCACCCGAGCGTTCCGGGTTCAGGGTTTAGCGTTTTGCACCGGAAACCCGAAACCGGAAGCGGCCCGCGGCGCGTAACTGCCGAAGGGACTGGCGGAAATATCCTCTTAAATATTGGCGAAGAACCCAATTCATGTCAGATTTGGTCCTTGACGGAGCCCTCCTGGTCCTGCTTCTTCTCTGCACCGCATTCTTCTCCGCAGCCGAGGTCGCATTCCTCTCCGTGTCAAACGTGAAGCTGCACTCGCTCGTGGAAAAGAATGTCCCGGGGGCGGAGCGCCTGCACCGCCTCAGGCACAACCGCAGGAGGGTAATCATCGCCCTGCTCATCGGCAGCAGCCTCGTGAACGTCGCGATTTCCGCCCTCGGAACCACGGTGGCGATAGACCTCTTCGGGGACGCGGGGCTCGGAATCGCGGTGGGCGCGATGTTCTTCCTCATCCTCACCTTCGGCGAAATCGCGCCCAAGAGCGCCGCGACCACGTACGGGGAGAGGATGGCGCTCCTGCTCAGCCCTTACATAGAGCTTTTCTACACAATCTCATTTCCGCTCGTGCTCCTCTTCGAGTTCATAAACCACCTAATTCCCGGCGTCTATTCCAAGGCGACGGGAATAGAGCGCTTCACCGAGGAGGAAGTGCGCTCCGCGGTGCGCATGGGCGTGGAATACAAGAGCATAACCGAGAAGGAGCGCGAACTCATAGAGAACGTTCTCGCGCTCAACGACAAGTCCATTTCGCAGGTCATGGTCACCAAGGCGGGAGTAATCTCCCTGCGCGCTGATTCGCTGGTGCGCGAGGCGCACAAGAAAGCGGTTGATTACGGATACGCCCGTTTTCCGGTAATCGGGAAGAACGGCGAAGTAGTCGGAGTGGCGAGCATGCGCACCCTCGGAATCGCGATGCACAATGACCCCAACGGGAGGATTTCAGAATACGTGCGGCCTCCGGTGAAGCTCCCGTCAGCAAGGAGCGTGAGCGAGGCGTTCCAGGAGCTCCAGAAGCTCGGAAGGAACATGGCGATAGTGGTGGACGGCGAAGGCAGGTTCGTCGGAATTGTGACGATGGAAGATTTGCTTTCCGAAATAGTCGGGGACTACGAATAGCCGGACGCATATCGCGTTGCTTTTGGAGGCGCCAAAATACCGCCGTTGCGGCTTTGCATAGGATTTTATTAATGAAACTGGAAATCCGGCTATGGCCACCGAACGGATAATTGCAGCAGGCGGAAGGCCCGCGCTCCAGCAGCCCGAAGACCGCAGGAGTGCGGAACTCGGCAGGATGCTCGAACAGGTGCGCCTCCAGGGGCTTGCAGCTTACGCGAAGCAGAACCTTCCGGCCCGCCCGGAAACCCCGCGGATGCAGAACTGGATAAATTCAAACCCCAGGCTCATGCAGGAGCTGGAATCAGACCTGCGCAGGAACAACCTGTTTCTTTCATCCGGCCCAAAGCCCGCGCAGCCCGCGTCAAGGCAGCAGTTCGATTCGGTGCTCGGCCTGTGGCTCGGAGCCCGCTACGCGGCTGCAAGATACAAGGAACTCCCGATGCCCAAACCCGTCGGAGTGGAAAAGAAGCCGGGCAACCTCGCCCTTTGCGCCGAGGACGGGAAAGGCCCGGGCCCCGCGGCGGTAATCTCGTTTTCCCAAATCAAGGGCGGAGCCCCAAGAATGAACGCGAGCCTCGCGTTCGCGGTGCGGCCGTGGCTGGACGGCGCAATGCCCGCATCCGTCCCGGTGCAAAAGGAGCCCACCCTCAAGGACCTGCAGGAGGAGCTGAGGAAGCCCAGCTTCGACACCGAGTTCTTCACCCAATACCTCATGAGGATGAATTCGATTTCCAGCCCGGAGGTGAAGGCGAAGATAAGCAACATCTTCCTGCGCCTAGGCGCGATAGTGAAGGACAACCCCAAGCTCGCGTTCGGCGACTTCATAGGCAAATTCGTGGTTGAGATGAACCGGGAGTTCGGCAGCACGATGGCGTTCGGCGTGCCCCGCCGCCCGGTGCGCGCGGATGCCAGGAAATCCGCCAATTCCGCCGCAGTTCCCAAGAAAACATCCGGGAGCGGAGGGGGCGGCAAGCCGCCCGCAGCCTAATTCGCGTCTCTTTTCTGCACGAACACGACCCATCCGATTAGCGCAGCCATCACCAGCACCAATCCCCCGTAATCGAAAAGGGGCACCAGCACCAGAAGGTAGAGGGCGCCGCCGAACGGGCAAACCGCCTGCCATACCTCCCCCGAATTGTGCATCGCGTGCAGCAACATCGCAGGAACAACTCCGGCGAAGAAGCCGAACGGCGCGTACTTGAAATTCCTTGACTTGAGGAATCCGATTACCGCCCCGGTGAACGCGGTGAACACCCCGTGGTTGGCTGCGAACACTATTGAGCGGAGAAACCAGAGCCCCGCCCAAGCCAGCGGGTCCCCGCCCAATGGCGTCTTCATGAAATAGAGCCAGTTCTCCACGAACGCGAAACCCATTCCTATCACGAACCCGTACACAATCCCGTCCGCGACGTCGTCGTATTCGTGGTGGAACGACATGAGCACCAGCCCCGTGCCCTTCATCGTCTCCTCTACGAGCGGCGCAACGAGGAACGCGGTGAGCGCGCCCAGCGAAATCGCGGACAGTAGCGAGTCCGCAGTTGAATTCAACCCAATTGCGAGCATGCAGGAGAAGCCGCCCCATAGGAAAAGCGAGACTATCACGCGTATGGGCTCGCGCTCCTTATACTCCAGGAACCAGACTAACGCCGCGAGCAGGAACGGCACGACGAAAGCGAACGCCCCGCTCATGAGGAACGAGGCGAACGCGCCCGCGGACATCCACGCCTGCGCCTGCAGGAAAAGGTACGCGAGCAGGAGCAGGATTCCGAGCCCCTGGAAGCCCCAGAAAATAGGCGTCATCACGAACGAGCGCGGGTCCTTTGCCACGAGCCGCAAAACCGCGGCGGGATTGAGCAGCGTGGAAATGGAATATTCGTCCGCGTATTCCACCTGGTGCCTGATGCGCTTTGCGAAAAATGCCATTCCCGCCATGACGAGCGCGCACAGCCCGAGCCCGCCTGCCGCGATTACCGCAAGGATTGCGAACATGCCCCAGAAGGCGCTTTCGTATCCGGTCCAGCCTATCAAAAGGGAAACCGGAGCCGAGACGGATTCCCATCTGCCGTTCCGCTTGAGAATCGCGTATGCCTGGTAATCGTTTTGCGGCGCGTAACCGTATTGGATCGGGAATCCGCATTCCACGTTGGTGAATCCGGTGTAATTTCCCTCCGAATTGTCCAAGCATTCTGCGGAATCCGTGACCCTGCCCCCTGAAACCGCCGCGAGCACTATTGAGTCTTCCTCCCGCAGGGGCGGGGTGCGCAGGCTGAAGCTCACGTTGTGCGGCGAATCGGAAGCGGAAATCGTCCGCTCGGGCACCGATGAAATGTAGAAAGACGAATCAGGAATCGCGTTCCGCAGCTCCGCCGCGGTGCCATCCCCGCCCTCAAACAGGGGCAGTATGAATAGCGTCACGGCGCTCACGCAGAGCGCGAGCGCGCAAAAGAGCGCGAGCGCGCCCAACAGGACGAGATTGAGCCCCAGGGGCGTCTGCCATTTTTTGCCTGTCTCCTGGGGCATGTGCGGCCCCTACTCCATTTCGGCCAGCTTTCTCTTGATTTCCTCGTATTCCTCGTGGAGCGCCCTGTTCTTCTTCAGCGGATCCATCTTCACTTTCGGCTCGAGTTCCGCCAGCTTCGCCTTGAGGTTCGCCTTTCCCCTTGAGAGATCCTTCTTGCTTTTTCCCATATGATCATCCGCAATCCGATATCCGTGCAACATTATTAATCCTATCCGGAAGCGCGGATTCCCGCCGCGTTCCCGCCTTTTTTCCCTGAATAAAGATTGCTGCGCAGCCAACATGGCGGCCGGCCCCCCAAGCATAGGGAGGCACAATTTCCAAGGTGATTACGGGCGGATATCAAGCAGATGGCCTGCGAATGCGGGCTCATGGCCGGGAGCCATGACGGGGCGGAGGTCGTGGACGCGGGCTTGCCGCACCTTCGGAACGCGCACAGCAGGTCGCTTGCGCCTTCGGAAATGAAGACGCGGGTGAAAACGGCAAAGACGTAATCCGGGGGGAGGAGGAAGGAAGAAACGGGCTTCCCGAAAGGGGCCGCCTAGGGAAAAACCGAGCAAACGATTTTATTCACAGCTAGAGTGTACATGCCATGGCTTTTGCAAGGTACGACCTGATAGTCGTCGGCGCAGGCTCCGGACTGGACGTCGCCGTGGCAGCGGCAGAGCACGGAATGAAGGTCGCCTTGGTGGAGGAGGGCCCGATGGGCGGGACCTGCCTCAACCGCGGCTGCATACCCTCCAAGATACTCATACAGAGCGCGGAAACTATGGAGGAAATAAGCCGCGCCGGGCTTTTCGGAATCGGGGTGAAGGGCGTTTCCGCGGATTTCAGGAAAATCATGGCACGCGCGCGCCGCGTGGACAAGGAGGCCGCGCAGATAGAGGCGAACATCCGCAAGGGCAAGGCCCTCACGCTCTACAAGGAAAGGGCGGCATTTTCAGGAATGAAGGCGCTCAAGGTCAAGGCAGGGGAAATAACCGCTGACAAAATCGTGATTGCAGCGGGAAGCAGGCCCGCAATCCCGAAGGTTGAAGGGCTCGGCAAGGTAAAATTCATGACCAGCGACGACGCCCTGCGCGCGAAAGCGCTTCCGGAACGCCTCATCATTCTGGGCGGCGGGTACATAGCCGCGGAATTCGCCCACTTCTTCGGCTCCCTGGGCTCCAAAATAACCATACTCCAGCGCAACTCCCGCCTGCTCCCCAACGAGGATGAGCAGGTTTCGCAGATGTTCACCGACCTTTTTGCGCAAAAGTACGATGTAAGGCTGGGCTTCCGCATCTCCAGCGTGAAAGCAAAAGGGGATGAAATCATATGCACCGGGGATGACGGGAGCGAGGCGCGCGGCACATGCCTCCTGGTTGCAACGGGCAGGATTCCGAACACCGATATTTTGCGCGTGGAAAAGACCGGGGTGAAAGTGGACGCGAGGGGGTTCGTGCAGGCGGACGAATTCCTTGAGACTAGCGTCAAGGGGATATGGACGCTTGGCGACATCGCAGGCCGCTACATGTTCAAGCATTCCGCGAACATGGAGGCAAGGGCGGTGTTCAACAACCTCGTGCACCCTGATTCATTGCGCAAGGCGGATTACACCGCGATGCCCCACGCGGTCTTCTCCAGCCCGCAGGTCGCGGGCGCTGGCGCCACCGAGCAGGAGCTGCGGGAGAAAAAGGAGCATTACATCGCCTCGCACTACCATTACGGCTCCACTGCGATGGGCGGCGCGATGGAAGCGCACAGCGGAATAGTCAAATTCATCACGGACCACAACGGGGCAATACTGGGCTGCCACATTATAGGTCCCCACGCATCCGTCCTCATCCACGAAGTGCTCGTGGCCATGCGCGCAGGCCTGCGCGCGGACGAGATTGCCGAAACCGTGCACATCCACCCGTCGCTCAGCGAGGTCGTGGAACGCGCCGCAGCCTCCGCAGGGCCGGATTAGATCCCTGCGAGGCCCCCCGTCAGCCCGATTGTCACCGCCTTTCCGGCTGGTCCGGCGAACGCTGAAATGGTCTGGCCCGCAATGGTGGGCAGGGCGGCCAAAAAGTCCATGCGGGGGATGGGCGATGGACATTTAAATTGAATTCTCCAGCCCGTTAATGGATTTATAAGTTTTCTTCAAGAAATGCGCGTTATGCAAAAAGCGCGCATCCCCATTCTCGCGTTAGTCGCATTGGCTTCCGTTTCCTGCGCCCAACCCATGCCGGACGTCTCGGGTTCTGTAATTGAGCTGAGATACGCGATATCGGGCATAGTCCTTCTCACTTACCTGTTCGCCGCTGGAAAAATCGCGGATTACGTCCAGAACGCGGGCGGCACGCTCACGCGCAGGGAAATGTTCCTCTCCTCCTTCGCGTACATGCTCTCCGCGTCCGCCGCGGTTCTCGTCTATTTCGCGTCGCCCTACTGGGCCCCCCCGCAGGACACCCTCGTCACCAAGCTCGCGTACCTAATCGCCATTCCCTTGGCGCTCGCCGCCGCGGCAGGCGCGCTCGCCATACTCTCCTTTTTCCGCAACCGCCTCAACCTCGCGCAGGCAGCCGACCTGAGCACCAGGATAGTTTTCGCTCCCGTCTTCGACGGCCTCCGGGGTTACTGGACCATGCTGAACACGATGTTCGTCCTCGGAATAATTGCCGCAGTCGCGTTCTATTCCAGCGGCGGGAACTTCTCCCTCATCACCCTGGACTTCCTCATCCTTTCTATCGCAGCCGCGCTCTATTTCGCCTACCGCTCCATTTCCTCGCAGAACAGCGAGGACAAGGCGTCCAACGCCGCAGCCGCGTTCATCCTGGTTGCGCCCAGCGTGCTGCGCACGTTCTTCAAGGACCTCGTTTGCAGCGGCCTTTCCATAGTCCCGTTCGGGATTTTCAGCTCCTGCCCGCTTTCCCAGTCCGGAGGCGAGGCCACCCTCGCCATCTCCGTGCTCGCCACCCTGCTGCTCCTCGTTCCCGTAATCCCGGTCGTGTACGCGGTGTTCGTGAACGCGCTCCGCTTCTTTTCCGCGCTGCGCCTCGCCGCGATGCGCGAGAAGCGGAAGTAGTCATCCAAAAGCAATATAAATCCCCGCCCGCATAAATACAGTTATTAACTTTTAGCAGAAATGTTAATAACAAAAAAAGGTGGGAAAAATGGCGATGCTCGACGAACAGGTAATGAGGAAGGCAAAGGAAACCCTCTCGGGAATGAAGAATCCGGTGAAGCTAGTAGTATTCAAAAGCGAAAAGCACGAAAGCGGCGAACTTATGGCGCAGCTCGCCGATGAGCTTCGGGGCGCGAGCCCGCTGCTTACCGTGCAGGTGCACGACTTCGATTCCGAAAAAAAACTGGCGGAAGAGTACGGCGTGTCCCAGCCCTCCACGATGTGCATAATGGGAAAGGAGAAGAGGTTCGTCAAGGTGCT
>JAKANX010000008.1 GCA_021823425.1 Microcaldota archaeon | reverse complement strand
CAGAAGAAGGAAGAGGCGCCCGATGCGGAGAAAAAGCCCGCGAAAAAAGAGAAGGCCGAGGCGCCGAAGGAGGAAAAGAAGCCCGGGAAGGCTCCCGAACCCAAGAAGGAAACGGAGCCTGAGGCGAAAAAGGAGGCCTCCCACGAGAAGGGAAAGAAGGGCACGCTAAGCGACTTTTTCTGACTCCCGACGTGCGCGGGAGCGCCACCGACGGAAGAGCGTATATAAATCTGACGTAAAAAACGAGAATACATTTATAAATCTAATCTCAATAATAGAGAACACTCCGAGGTAATCCGAGGAGATACACAAATTTTGGGAGGTGTGAAAATGGGATCGAAAGTAGGCTCTGAGAAAATAAGCAGGGAAGACGGATATCTCTATTTTGTAGGCAAGGACGGCTACGTCTGGGCAGTGCCGATGAAGCACAACAAGGGCGGAAAGAAGAAGAAGGTCGGCAGCGAGAAGATATCCAAGGAGGACGGCTTCATGTACTATGTAGGCAAGGACGGCTACGTGTACAAGGCGAAGCTGAAGAACTTCAAGAAGTAATTTTCTTGCGGTTTTTTTCTTTTGTTTCTCTTTTCTTTCCTTTATACACCCTTTTTAAAAGTTTTCAAGGATTATTACTATTGCAATTTACAGGCTCACGCTAATCGATTTATTTCGATAAACGAAAGGTGAAACCATGAAAGCAGTGATTTCCGATCCGAAAACTGGAAAATCCTACCAGGTGGAGCTGGACAAGTCCAAGGACTCCGCCCTCGTGGGAAAGAAGATAGGCGAGAAAATTGACGGCGGCGCGATTGGCGCGGCCGGCTACGCGCTCGAATTGCGCGGAGGAAGCGACGCGTCGGGATTCCCGATGAGGAGGGACATAAGCGGCACGAGGAAGATGGCTGCAATTCTTTCGGGGGGCTCGGGCTACAGGCCGAAGATGAACGGCGTGCGCAAGAAGAAGACCGTGCGCGGCAACACCATCGCGGCCGATACCGTGCAGGTGAACCTCAAGGTCGTGGAGTACGGAACCGCCAAGCTCGAGGAGCTTTTCCCGCAGAAGGAAAAGAAGGAGGAGAAGAAATAACGGTGGATTGTTTTGCAGGCTGAAATAAACGTAGGCACGCTCGGGCACGTGGACCACGGGAAGACCACGCTCACGCAGGCGCTCACGGGCAAGTGGACGGACACGCACAGCGAGGAGTTGAAGAGGGGAATTTCCATAAGGCTCGGATACGCCGACGTCTCGGTTTACGAGTGCAAGGAGTGCGGCGAATTCTCAAGTTCGGAAAAATGCGCGTGCGGCAAGGGAAAGGGAACGCTCAAGAGGAGGATATCCTTCGTTGACTCGCCCGGCCACGAGACGCTCATGACCACCGCGATAGCTGCTTCCAGCATAATGGACGGCGCGCTATTCCTAATCGCGGCCAACGAGCCGTGCCCGCAGCCGCAGACCGCGGAGCATTTGATGATACTGAACGCGACCGGGATAAAGAACGTCATAATAATCCAGACCAAGGTGGACCTTGTGAGCAGGGAAAGGGCGATGGAGAGCCGCAAGGAGATAGAGGATTTCGTGAAGGGCTCTGTCGCCGAGGGCGCGCCAATAATACCCGTGGTAGCGACGCACGGGGTCAACATCGGCGCGGTGTTTGAGGCGATTCAGGAGAGGATACCCACGCCGAAACGGGACACCGAGGCTGCCCCGAGGCTTTACGTTTCAAGGTCGTTCGACGTGAACAAGCCGGGAAGCGAGATTGCGGGATTGCAGGGAGGCGTGCTCGGAGGCTCGCTCACGCAGGGAATGCTCAAGGTGGGCGATGAAGTGGAGCTCAAGCCCGGGATACAGAAGAAGGAGGGCGCGCCGTACGAGGCGCTGAAATTCAAGATTACCGCACTAAGGTCGGAGAGCGACAAGCTGGATAAGGCAGGGCCCGGAGGGCTAATAGCCGTGGGCACGCCGCTGGACCCGGCAATCACCAAGTCTGACATGCTCGTTGGCTCGGTAATCGGGCACCCGGGCAAGCTTCCGGAAATGGTGGAGAGCGTGGGCGTGAAATACAGCCTGCTCGAGCGCAAGGACATAGACAACCCGCCCTTCAAGATGGCCGAGCCCGTGGTGGTGAGCGTCCAGACTGCAACCGCGATAGGCGTTATCGTGAACCTCGCCAAGGGAATCGCGACCATCAAGCTCAAGCGCCCCATATGCGTTGACAAGGGCAGCAAGGTCGCCCTTTCCAGGAGGATTGGGCAGAGATGGAGGCTCAGCGGCTGGGGCAGCGTGGTTTAGTTTTCAGTTTCCTGTTTTCCTGAACACGATTATCGTTTCGTTGCGGGACAATGTTTCGTATCCGCTTATTGTGAAATTCTCAGCCCACGCGTAGTTTTGATTCTCGTCCGGAAGCGGGCTGAAAACCACGTACCCGAATTCCCTTATTGCAGAGGGCTTCCTGAACAGCGTGAGGTTCCAGAAGAGCCGCGCGAAATTGCCGCCCTCCGCGCCGAATTTGGACGTATTGTAATTTGTTGCGAATTCCTGCGCCATCTGCCCCTGCGCTTGAGGGCTCTCGCCCCCGGGGAATATCACCCACCCGAAATCAAGGTAGCTTCCCCGCATTTGCCGCTCCTCCAGGGCCTTGTACGCGACCGCGGTCACCGAAGAGTGGTAGTCCCCCATGAAAAGCACGCCTTCCTTTCCTGCCAGAAAATCCCCTGCTTCGCGTTCCGCGGAAAACGCGCTTCCGATTGCGGGCTGCGTGTAATAGAGCGCGGTTATGCACAGCTCCAGCGCGATGGCTAGCGCGATTGCCAATTTGAACATCGCGTCCATATTCTCCTTCCCGTTCTCCGACGCGAGCCAGCGCACGGAGAAATACGCGAGGACCGGGATGAACGGGTAGAAATACCACCACATTCCCGAGCTTCCTATCGCGGCCAGGACAATTGCCCCGGTCCAGGCGGAAAGCGCCTGCTCTTCTTTCCAGAATTTCAAAATTCCCATTATTGAAAGGGGGACGAGGATGTTGATTAGCACCGATGTGACGATGAAAAAGAGCCACGCGCGGCCCGCGTAACCCATCCCGCCGCCGACTTTTCCCAGCACGTCAAAGGCGAACTCTTCGTTCGCGAGCGAGGGAGCGAACTGGAGCAGAATCAAATAGTGGAGGGCGACGGCTGCAGGAACTGCGAGCAGGGAAAGCAGCGCCTTTGCGTCAAGCTCCTTGCGCGAAAGAAGGCGGACGAGGGCGATTATGGGAATGACGAATGCGACCACGGATTTGGTGAACGCTGCGAGGAACGCGAATAAGGCGGCGATAAGGAGGTTTTTGCTTGCCGGCTTTTCAAAATAGAAATACAGCGAGGCGAGGATGAACGCCGCGTTCATGATGTCCAGAAGGACGCGCAAATCCGTCGCGATTACGAGCGGGCAGAACGCGAAAAGCGCGGCTGCCCAGAGCGCCTTCTTCTCATCCCCGGAATAGCGCCTGAAAACAAGGAACACGAGCAGCACGTTGAGTGCGCCAAGAGCGAGATTGGGAAGCCTGTATATGAGCTCCATGTCGTTCGTGAGATGGCGGAGAGCAGCCACGGGAATCGCGTAAAGCCAGAAGAAAAGCGGGGGCTTCCAGCTCGTCGGAAAATCAAGGTAGGTTGGAACAAGGGACGGATGGGCGAGCTGTTCGTCCACCATCTCGCTGTACAGGCATTCGTCAAGCGTGAGCGGCTGCGCGTGCACAAGCGCAAGCCGGACTGCGAATGATGCAAGGACGAGGATTGCAAGCAGATGGGCGGTTTTCAGCCCGGGGGCTTTTTCCATAGGCGGCTTTCCAAGGGTTTTTTTATATTTGCTGCTGTTTCAAATTCCATGAGAAAAAAATCCGCATGCGAAGCGGCCGTGATAGTCCCGACGTTCAACGAGCAGGAGAACATAGGCAGGCTCGTCCGGGGCTTGCTCAAGATGGGATATTGCGTGATAGTCGCGGACGGAGGCTCGAGCGACGGCACGGAAAAGGAGGTGCTCGCAATCGGGGACAGGAGGGCGGTTTTCCTCCGGAGCCCCGGAGGAAGGAGGAGGGGGCTTTCGGACAGCGTGATGGACGCGGCGCTTGCCGCCGATGCGGAAAAAATAATAGTGATGGACGCGGATTTCCAGCATCCCCTGGAAAAGGTGCCGGAATTGGCTGCGGCGCTGGATAATTCCGAAATGGCGGTGGGCTGCAGGACGAAGAACGAGAATTGGGGCCTTGGGCGGCAGGTGATTTCGCTGGGCGGGAATTGGACTGCCCGCGCCGTGTTCGCGCTGAGGGGCTCGGCATCCTGCAGCGACCCTGTTTCCGGGTTTTTCGGGTTCAGGAAAAGCCTCCTAGGAAAAATAAGCAGGCGCAGGGTCGTCGGAGAGGGGTTCAAGGTGCTCGTTGACGTGCTCAAGCAGCTCGGCAAGGGGACGAAAATCGCCGAGGTTCCGTACGTTTTCGTGGGAAGGGACGGGGGCGGCTCCAAATTCAGGGCAAGGCACGCGCTTCTTTTCCTCAAGTCGCTGCTTTCCTAATATGTTTATAAACTTTCACATAAATCTACTAATCAGTAATAAGTCAAGGCAACCAGGTGATGTTTGATGAATAAGATTCGTGGCTTGCAGGTCGCGCTCGTGCTGATAATGCTCGTTTCGGTATTGTCGGCATCTACGTTCGACAACCTGAGCAGCGCGCTCAAGATGCTCTGTTCCGGAATAAAGAACCTTATCCCGATAGTTTCGTTCCTGATGGTGGTGGCGGCAGGCGTAGTTTACGCTGCGGGCCAGCTTCTCGGCGCCGAAACAAGGGCGAGGGCGTCCGTCTGGGCTACTGCGATGCTCATCGGGGCCGTAATAGGGCTCCTGATATACGCTGTCGCTCCCACGGTGCTCAACGCGCTCTACGGCGGCGGAATCGACGCCAGCGTCTGCTGATTGCAGGCGCAATTTTTCGTTTTTCTTCATCTTTTTAACCCTTCTTTTCCTAAACTATCACATGCGGGGCTACGTCTCGTTCCTACTCGTGCTCGCCTGCCTCGCGATATTCGCAGTGCTCGCAGGCGCCCATTCCAATTCAAGGGAGGTCAATTTCTCAAACCCAATTGCGCAGGAGAGGATGGAGCAGCTAAGCCTCGAGGAGAAACGGGGGATGCTGGCTGCTGCGAAATACGGCGCAATTGCGGGGTTTTCCGAGTATGTGGGCGAAGTGCTGGCCAGCGAAGGAAAGGAGGCGCTGGACCCGGAAAAGGCAAAGGAAAGGGCGCAGGAAGGGGCAATTGCTGCAATGGCTTTGCTCGCCCCGCAGGGGCAGGATTACGAAACATCGCTCTGGTGCGGGAATATTGATAGCGAGTATCAATTGGGGGCGCTTGCGGACAGCTCGCTGCGGGAGGAGAGAGCAGAAACGTGCCCGGGTTGCAGGCCGCTCGCCCTCTGCAAGGATTACGTGGACGTGGAGGCGATTCTTGATTTGCAGAAAGGGGAATTCACTCTCGCAAAGGTCGGGCTCGGAAGCAGGAACGTGGGGGGCAGCCCCAAGATTTTCGGGATGACGATTTATTCGGCAAAGTTTAACATGAGCAAGGTTGGGTACGTGCCTGCCGGCGAGCCTGCGCTGGAATCGCCGTACACGCTGCAATTGGAGGGAGCAGGATGAACGGAAAAAGGGCGCAGGTTTCCGTGGAATTTCTCCTTGACTTCCTGCTTGTGCTTGCGCTAATTTCAGTGCTGCTCGGCTCGCTTTCCCACTTCCTTTCCTCTGCGAAGGCGCACTCGGAGGCGGTGCTGGAAAAGGCGCGGATTGAAGGGGTGGCGCGCTCGCTGGACGGGCTGGAAACAGCAAAAGGAGCGAGGATTCGGGTTCCCGGAGGATATTCAATGGGCGATGGCGGAAACGGGGGCGTGCTTGTCGGCGGGGCGGGATGGGAAACGATATACGGATACACGATTTACGGAATGGGCGGGGGAAATGGCGAGCCTGTGTAGGGGATTCGTTTCCTTTGATTCGCTGTTTTCCATAATTCCCATTCTGCTTATCGTGTCCTATGCGCTCTTTTTCTCGGCACTGCTGGGCGCGAGGGCGGATGCGGGCATTGAAAAACAAATATTGTTTGACAAGCTAGTTTCCGCAAGCGATTACGCGGTGAAAATCGGCGCTGCGAAAAGTTCGGGAGGCGGGTTCCCTTCCGGGAAAGTGGAGCCGAACCTCGTCCCCGCGGGAGTGGATTATTCCCGGCTCGCCGGCACGCTCGGAGCGAGGCTGCGCATCAACCTCACCATCGGGTTCGCGGAGGACGGATTCGTGCGCAGCGGGACGTGCATCTACCGCCTCGTTGTGTACGAGCCGGACATGAACGTAAGGAAATTGTATTTCTGCGGTGGGTGAATGCAGCTCCTTGAATCCATAATCTCCTTCGCGGTGCTGCTTTCCCTGTCAGTGGCACTCTCGCAAGGCACGGATTCGGGCGTGGACGATTCGCTTTACATGTACAAGCTCATGGGCGACGCCAAGAACGTAATCCACCTAAAGGGTGGATTCGCGGATTTGGGCGCCGGGAACGCAGCTGGAAATGAGATAAATAGGCTAACCGGGCTGTGCATGGAGATGGGGCAGACCGAGCTCACCCCGTCGTTGAGGGTTGCTCCTGGAGCGGCGTCCGGGCCAGCGCTCGTGCCCGTGCTCAAGCCTGCCGCAGGATACGCAAACTTGACGGGCATCGTGCGGGACGATTTCTATTTCGGGCCGTGCATGGGGAACTAGCGGGGCCGGCGGGCGGCGCCAACCCTACAATTAAAAACCCCGGCAAATAATCCAAATCCATATGCAATACGAAGAGGGGAGGGGGAGGAGCATTTCCGGCCAGAAGATAAGGGCCTACACGCAGATACTCCAGCAGGACGAGAACTTCTGGCACGCTTTCCTCGTGTTCTTGGGCGCGCTCGCCGTGCTTTCGGCAATCCCGTTTTACCCATTCTACGTCACGCCGCTGCTCGCGCTGCTCTGCGGCGCGATAGCGTACAGGAACCCCGCGGTAGGCACGATTGCCAGCGTGATACTGGCTTTTCCGGCGTTCGCTTACCAGTCTTATTCGCTCGGATTCCTTTTCGTATTATTGGTCGCGATAGTGCTGTTCGAGGCGTTCGAGCGCTGGGCGATTATCGCCGCGCTGGAGGTGCTCATATTCCTTCCGTTCACGCCTTTCCCCATCTCGCTTCTGGGCGGATTCGTGATGCTGGGCATGCTGATTTCCGCGCTCAATTTCGGCTCGTCCAAGAGCATGCTGGTCTCGCTTCCTGCCGTGTTCATCATCCTTTTCCTATCCTCAATCTGGACGTATTCCTCGCCGTTCATCTCCGCAACGAACGCGGCTTACATGCCGCTGAACCCGGGAATATACTCCAAGCCACCCGAATTGCAGATTTCCAATCCCGAGGTCGGGCTCGCGGAGCTTCCCCTTGAATTCGTGAACTCGCTCGCGTCGCTGTTCAACTTCTCAAAGGCAGCGGAATTCAACACCGCGCTAGGGGGCACGATGGAGAACATAGGCAAGATGCTGTTCATGGACAGCGCGCTCATCCAGCTCATAGTCTGGAGCGTGGTGCTTTACCTGATTAGCTTCACGTCGGGGAGGATAAAGGGGAGGCACGCGCAGTTCCTCTCCAGCCTGTTCCTGCTCTTCGTCCCGCTCTCGGATTTCGTGAGCTCGCTCGCATTCGGTTACGCGTTCCATATTGAGATTGTGTTCTACGCGTTCGCCTCTATTGCGATAATAGCCTCGCTGGAGCTGCTTAACGTGAAGTTCAGCCAGGAGAGCAGCATAATCAGGAAGGAGAAGCTCAAGCAGTTCGGAAAGTTCGGGGTGCGGGACCTGAGCCTCGAGGGCGGCGAGAAGTTCGCGGACGTGGGGGGCTACGAGGACGTGAAGGAGGAGATAAGGGACGCGGTCATGCTTCCGCTGGAGCAGAAGGACCTCGCGTACACCTACGGTTTGACGCCGCCAAAGGGAATATTGCTTTTCGGGCCGCCGGGAACGGGAAAGACCATGATAATTAGGGCGCTGGCCAACGAGATAAACTTCAGGCTCTATTACGTGAACACCTCCGAGCTGCTGAGCAAGTGGTACGGGGAGTCGGAGAAGAACGTCGCGGAGCTTTTCGCCGACGCGAGGAAGAACGCGCCGTGCATAATAATGTTCGACGAGATAGACACTATAGGCAAGAGCAGGTCGTCCTCCACGGACGACGTGACGCCGAGGGTGCTTAGCGTGCTGCTCCAGGAAATAGACGGCGCGGTCAACAGCGGCAAGCCGATTATGATTATAGGAACGACGAACATCCCGAACGAGCTTGATCCCGCGCTCCTGCGCCCGGGAAGGTTTGACAAAATCATTTACATGCCGCTTCCGGATTTGGAGGGCCGCGAGTCCATTTTGCAGGTGCATTTGAGGAAATACCCCGCTGAGAATATAGACTACGCTAAGCTCGCCAAAAAGACCGAGCGCTATTCGGGCGCGGACCTCAAGAACATAGTTGACGAGGCAGTGAAGGCGGTCGCGAAAAGGGCGCAGAAGAAGGACACGGTGCTTCCGGTGACCATGGAGGACCTCATGGACGTTGTTTCGCACACCAAGCCTTCCGTGGGGTTGGCGCACCTCGAGGATTACGAGCGCTTCAGAATGGATTTCGAGCGCCGCACGGGCGGCAGGAAGGATGCGAAGCAAGAGGAGGAGCAGAAGGAGGGGGGCGTGCGCTGGAACGACGTGGCCGGCTTGGACGACGTTAGGCAGGCGCTGCTCGAGGCGATACAGCTCCCGCTAATGCACGAGGAACTGATGAAGGAGTTCAAGGTGAAGCCCAGCAAGGGAATACTTTTGTTCGGCCCGCCCGGATGCGGAAAGACGCTCATAGTGCGGGCGGCGTCAAACGAGCTCAAGGCCGCGTTCATAACGCTCAGCGGCGCGGAGCTCATGAAAAAGGGCTACACGCAAGCCGTATCAGTTTTGAAGGAGGCGTTCGTGCGGGCAAAGGAGAATACTCCGGCGATACTTTTCATAGACGAGGTCGAGACGATTGCGCCCTCGCGCGGAATGGGAGGAGGGGACATAGTGGGCCAGCTCCTCACTGAAATGGACGGGATGAAGGAATTGAAGGGGGTTGTGGTGATAGGCGCGACGAACAAGCCCGAAATACTTGATTCCGCGATATTGCGGCCGGGGAGGTTCGACAAGATTTTCTACATTCCGCCCCCTGACTTGGAAGGAAGGAAGCAGATATTCGGCATAAACTTGGGCAATTTCGCCGAAGGCGTGGACGTGGGGCTGCTCGCGCAGGAGAGCGAGGGCTATTCCGGAGCGGACATCGCTTCGCTTGTGCAGAGCGCCAAGATGGCGGCGCTCAGGGAGAAGCTGGGTGGAGGAGCGCCGAAGATTACCACGCAGGCGCTGCTGAAGATAATTTCCAAGCGCAGGCCGTCCATAACTGAGTCCATGCTTGAGGAATACGGAATTTTCCTCAAGGAATACGGGGAGCGGCGCTGAATTTGGGGAGAACGGTGGCTGCGAAAACCAAGGAAGGGTTCGAAATTCTGGGAGTTCCATTCCGGGAGTTCGCGCTCGCATCCGCGCTCGTGCTGCTCATCACAGCGGCTGCGTTCTACCCCGCGCTTTCGGATTTCGGGCACTCGGCCTTCGGAACGGAGGATTTCAACGCGTTCGTGTGGTTCTTCTGGCATTACGAGAAGAGTTTGGACGCGCTGCAGAACCCGCTCTTCGCGCCCGAAGTGTTCGCGCCATACGGGATTTCGCTCGGCCTTGCAGCGAGCTCGCCCATTCAATCTGTGCTGTACTGGGCGCTGCCGCGTGCGTGGGGGGTTTTCGGAAGGATTACCATGATCCAGATTATCCCCTTCCTTCTGGGAGGCGTATTTTCGTTCGCTCTTGCCTACAGGTACGCGAAATCCTTCATTCCCTCTTTCATCGCGGCCATAATATACGATTTTTCCGTATACCATTTCCACAGCGCGCTCGAGCACATGCAGTACAACGCCGCGTTCGCGTTCCTTCCCCTCTTCTTCCTCTTTTACCTTGAATTGGCGGAAACGGGAAACAGGGGCCGGAAGCTAATCGGGCTCCTCGCGCTCTCGCTCCTCCTCGTAACGCTGAGCGAGATAGTGATGGCGCTCATGCTCGCTTTCCTTGTATTCCTGGACATGTTCAGGAGGTACGCGGAATATTCAAAGGCGGAGATTTTCACTGTCCGGAACTTGCTCTTTTTCGGGGCAGCGGTGTTCGTTTCGCTCGTCGCATTCGAGATTCTCACGCGGCTGCCGCTCAACCCGGCAATTGTGTATGTGGCGCCGGGATTGATATTTCCCGCAGTGTGCGTGTTCGCGGTGCTGGGCGTTTCAAGGGCGCTGGAGGCGGAACGGAAGATTGGGCTAGTGGCTTCGGTTTCCCTTGCAGCTCTCCCGGCAATCGCCTACGTATCGCTCCTGCTGCTTCTCCCGTCCTACCAGTTCATACCAGATTCCATACTGGGAAATACAGCCGCATTCGCGGTGCCGCTCGAATACCTCGCGATTCCTTCGGACCTGCAGGCACTCGCGCACACAGGGCTGTTCAGGGGCCTGGCCGCGTACAACGAAGTGGGCGTTTACCTCGGCCTGCCCCTGCTCGCGCTCGTCGCGCTTTCCCTCCTCGTGCGAGGCGCATCCAAAGAGGAGGCGTATTTCAGGGACAATTTCATCATTTCCCTAATGTTCTCCTTTCCCATTCTAGCTGCGGGCGGCGCGCTGCTCATGTTCACGCCTTTCCTCGCAGAGCCCCTTTTCCCCCTCCTCGGCCTGCTCAGAGTGCCGGCGCGCTTCGTGATTCTTGCAACTCTTTTCGTTTCGGTCATGGCTGCGATTGCGTTGAAGAGGCTGCTCGAACCCTTGGGCAGGACGGGGATTGCGCTCGCGCTCGTATTTGCGCTCGTCCTTCTGGCCGAGCGGTGGCCCGCGCTGGAGGGATTCAGGTTCTCGCCCAATGTCCCCCAATTCTATTTGGAGCTTGCGAACGGGAGCTCCAACGGCTCGATTTTCCTTTACCCGAACTTCGACCTGCACAACATCAACGGCGAAATGTATTACCAGACGATACACCGCCGCAGCCTCTCCTACGGGATAACGTCCCGCTTCCCTCAGGGGTTCAACGCCCTTTTCGCGCTTTACAACAGGAACGCGTTCGTGGGCGGCGGCGGGGCCGACGTTTCAGGCGTGCCGCCCCTTGTGCGCGAGCTCGGGTATGGGTATGTGGTGGTGCAGAAGAGGCACTGCACCGGGGAAGGCTGCTATTACGGGCATGGTGCGAACTGGACCGCTGACGTCGGGCTCCCGCATATAGAAAAGGGGCTGGTCAGCGCGTTCGGCAATCCCATTTACGAGGACGAGGCTATAATCGTGTACAGGAATGCGCAGGCTCCGGGCTAGGATTCGCTAACTTTTTAAACCCTATCCGATAACATGGATACGGCTTTTGAGGCTAATTTTCACGCTATGAGTCGCCTATAGGCGATGAGCCGAGAAAGCACCGATGAAAATCCCCGACAGGGGTTTTCAGCCCGTCGCCGAAATGTCGGCGGCAGGATGAAAACAATTGAGGTGAATGTATGGCAGGATATGTAAAGAATCCGACTCCGGACGAAGTGAAGGGCAAGATTGCGGAGGCGCTCTCCGTGGCAAAGGACACCGGCAAGCTCCGCAAGGGAGTGAACGAGGTAACCAAGTCAATAGAGAAGAAGAGCGCGCAGCTCGTCGTAATCGCGGAAGACGTGCAGCCCGAGGAGGTAGTGATGCACATCCCGATACTCTGCGAGGAGAAGGGGATTCCCTACGCGTTCATGACCACGAAGAAGGACCTCGGCGCCGCGGCAGGGCTCATCGTTCCCACGTCCTCGATAGCCATCGAGAACCCGGGGGGCGCAAAGGAGCTCCTCGCGGACATCATCAAGAGGCTCCCCAAGAAGTGAAGGTGGCAAAATGGTTGAAGGATTCCATGTGGAAATCGTAGAAGTGAGGGCCAAGACCGGCGTATACGGAGAGATATACCAGGTCCTCTGCAAGGTCCTAGAGGGGCCTGACGCGGGAAGGGTCATCATGAGGAACGTGAAGGGCCCGGTCAGGAAGGGCATGATTATCGTGCTCCTTGAGACCGAACGCGAGGCCAAGGAGATACGGGCAAGGTGAATGGCATGCCGGCTTGTTATTTCTGCGGAGAGGAGGTCAGCAGGGGCTCTGGGATACTATACGTCAAGAAGGACGGGACCATCATCAATTTCTGCTCCAGCAAGTGCAGGAAGAATTCCCTCAAGCTCAGGCGCGAGGGAAGGAGGGTGAAGTGGACCAAGAGCGCCAAGGCCTTCAAGGCCAAGCAGTGATTTTTTCCTTTTATTTTCCAGTTTCAGTCCAGCAAAAAGCCAAAAGGTGAAAACATGGCAATGGAAAGGACCCTTATTCTCATAAAGCCCGACGCGATACAGCGCGGGCTAATTGGCGGGATTATCGCGAGGTTCGAGGCCCGCGGACTCAAGGTAATCGGGATGAAGATGGTAAAGATGAGCGCCGCGATGTCCAAGGAGCACTATTCGCACCTCACCTCCAAGCCGTTCTACCCTGATTTGGAGAAGTTCATGACGCACCACCCCATAGTCGCGATGGCGCTGGAGGGCAAGGAGTGCGTCCAGGTCGTGAGGGACATGATGGGCGCGACCAACGCGAGGAAGGCGCTTCCCGGGACGATACGCGGGGACATGAGCATGAGCACCTCGCGCAACATAATCCACGGGAGCGACTCGCTGGAAACTGCCGGGAAGGAGGTGAAGAGGTTCTTCAAGCCCGAGGAGCTTTACGAGTACACGTTCGCGGCGCAAGAATACAACTACGCGCCCGACGAATGACGGTGTTTTTTTGATTCTCACAAAGGAGATGCTGCTAAAGGAGGGGTTGGTGCGCGACACGATTGGCGAGAGCCAGTTCCAGCCCTGCGGCGTGGACGTCACGCTCAAGGAGGCATACGCGTACAAGAACGCTGGCAAGATTGACTTTGACAACAAGGAAAGGAGGATAAGCGACGTGGAGCCGGTCCCGTTCGTGGACGGCGACGCGAAGCTCGCCCCGGGCGCGTACAAGGTGATGTTCAACGAGTACGTGCGCATCCCGCAGGACGCGGCCGCTTTCTGCTTCCCCCGCTCGTCCCTCCTGAGGTCAGGAATCACGCTGGAATGCGCGGTCTGGGACCCGGGCTACGAGGGAAGGAGCGAGGCGCTGCTCATAGTGGCGAACCCGCACGGCGCAATACTCAAGAAGAACGCAAAGATAGGGCAGCTCGTCTTCGTGAAGCTCGCCGAGAGGACGGATTTTTCTTACGAAGGGGCATACAAGGGCGAGAACAAGGGCAAATGAGCAGGTGGTCTTGATGGACAGGAGAATAGCGCTTTTGGGAATATTTTTCGTGATGCTTTCGCTGCTCACAGCAGGCTGCCTCGTGCCGCCGAATTCGGGCAACGCGACCGTGCAGAACCTCACGTTCCGCATAGGGATGGGAACCAACCCGGTGCTGGGAAGCGACGGCGCGGCAATCGCGATTGTGGAATTCACGGACTACCAGTGCCCGTACTGCAGGCAGCACGCCACAGAAACGTTCCCGCAGATAGAGCAGAATTACGTGAACACGGGCAGGGTGAAATATTATCTGCGGGATTTCCCGCTGGAATTCCACCCCAATTCAAGGAACGGCGCGACCGCCGCAAGGTGCGCGGGCGACCAGGGAAAATACTGGGAGATGCACTCGCTCCTTTTCCAGAAGCAGGACGAATGGAGCGGCCTTTCGGGCAGCGACCTCGTGGCTAAGTTCTCCTCATACGCGGATTCGCTCGGGCTGAACACGGCGCAGTACAACTCGTGCTACTCGGCGGGCAAGGCCGGAGCGATAAGCGCGGACATTGCGGACGGGCAGGAATACGGGATTGCAGGAACCCCGTCTTCAATAATCATACTTCCCAGGACGGCGAACGAGACCAGGCTGCTCGGAATACTGGCCGCGTACCCGCAGTACGCCAGCCAGGGGATACTGGCGCTGGGCAAGGACCCGGACGGCAAGTACGTGTTCTTCATCAAGGGCGCGTTCCCCTACCAGATATTCCAGCAGGCGCTGGATTCCTCGTGAAAATTGATGGAATAACCCATACAAAAGCAAAACCAATATAAAGAGGTTCTGAGAAGAGGGAACTGCTCTTTATGCAAACCGGAAAGGAAGAACTAAGCGAAAAAGGTGAAGACTGATGAACAACAATGAAATCGCAGTCTATGCGCTCGTCGCAATCGCTGCCCTCGCAATAGGGTACGTGTTCGCGACGGTCATGGCTCCGGCCGCTGGTGCAGCGGGCAACAGCACCATATCGGCGACGAACCCTGCAGGCAACACCGCGGCAGCGGAGGGCGCCGGGAAGCCTGTCACTGTCCCGCAGGACAAGGTGGCGACGCTCAAGAGCGCGCTTGAAAGCTACGTGAACGCACAGTTCGGCCAGAAGACGACGCTCTCATACAAGGGCGCGACCGACAACGGCGAGTTCATAACGCTCAACTTCACCGACGAGCAGGGGCGCCCGATACCGATACCGGTCTCGCGCGACCTCAACTACATGTACGGCAGCGCCGTGAAGGTGGATGACTTCGTTACGCAGGTGAAGCTCCTTGAGGCGCAGGCCGCTTCCAACCAGACGAACCAGCCGGCACAGCAGCCCCCCGTCCAGCTCCAGAAATCGGATCACCCGAGCATGGAGGTGTACGTGATGAGCTACTGCCCGTACGGGCTCCAGATGGAGAAGGCGGTGATTCCGGTTCAGCAGCTCCTCGGCAACAAGGCGAACATTTCCATAAGGTTCGTCGCATACACGATGCACGGGGCAAAGGAGGTCCAGGAGAACGCGAGGCAGTACTGCATAATGCAGAACGAGCCTGCCAAGTACTGGAACTACCTCAGCTGCTTCACTGCGAGCGGGGACGCGGCTGCATGCATGGCAAACCAGAGCATTGACGCCAACTCCACGAACGCGTGCATAAACGCCACGTACAGCCAGTACGGCATAACCGAATCAGGGACCTCGTTCCCGATTGACGCTGCCGGAAACACCAAGTACGGGGTGCAGGGCTCGCCCACAGTCGTGATAAACGGGGCGCAGTCCAACGTTGCACGCTCGCCTGAGGACGTCAAGAAGGCACTCTGCGCGGCGTTCAACACTCCGCCTGCGGAATGCGCAACGACGCTCTCAACGGTGCAGGCTTCGCCCGGAATAGGCGCGTCTGCCGGCTCCGGGACCGCCTCCGGCGGATGCGGAACCTGATTTGATTTTTTTCCTTTTCTTTATTTCCAGCCTTATTTTCTTTTTTCCAGACGTTTAGCGCAGCCCTTGCGGCGTTTCGGATATCGGCGCCCGCAGGGGCACATTCTTCATGCGAGGAAGAGCGAAAGAAGGAGGTTGAGCCCCACTCCAACCGCAAGCGTTATCGCGGCGTTGACCGCCACGATTATCGCGGCGTTCCTCTTCCCGAATTCCTTTATGAGCGCGGCGAGCGTGGAAAGGCAGGGGACGTATATCATGCTGATTACCGCGAATATTATCATCTGCCGCGGGGTGAGAAGAAGGGAGAAATCAGCGGTCTTTCCGACTGCGGCAAGCATCGCGATTGCCAGCTCGCCCCTCACTATTCCGAAGACGAGCGGAATGAATGTAATTGGCGGAAGGCCGAAAAGGGACGCGAGAAGGGGCTTGGCCAGCCCGCCTATTGCGTCCAGCAGCCCGGTCGTGCCCAGCACTTCCACCAATACGGCGCCTGCAACGAGCCACGGAAGGGATATCTGGACGAATTCAAGGGTTTCGTAATATGCCTTGTATGCGGCAATCCTCAGGTTTGGGATTTTGTATGGGGGCTTTGCGAACACCGGCTTGCCGGGCTTGAGGCTGAGAACGCGGTTCACGCCCAGCCCTATTGCAAGGACGAGCAGGGCGTCTATCAGGTAGACGGCGAGCGCCATTAGCGGGCCCAGGAACGCGCCCACGAGCGCGAGAATCACCGAAGTACGGGCAGCGCAGGGAAGGAAGAGCGAAAGGAACCCTATTGCGATTCTTTCATTGTCGTTCTTCGCGGTGCGGGCGCCAAGAACCGCCGGAACCGTGCATCCGAAGCCCAAAAGGAGGGGGATTGTCGCCCTGCCCGATAGGCCGATTTTCCTGAAAAGGAAATCCGCGTCGTGAGAAACTCTGGCGATGAAATTGCTTTCCTCAAGGAGCGCCATCAGGAAATGGAAGAACACGAGGTATGAGACCACGAGGCCAAGGCCCAGCACGATTCCCGAATATAGCCCCTTGGAGATGGTTTGCGCAAATGGGACCGGAATTGCCGCTCCCACAAACGTGAAAATGGGGAGGACGTATGAGTTCGCGCCGGATTCGAGCAACCCGCTTATCGCGTTCCCTCCGAAGAATATCGCGGAAAAGACCGCTGCGAGCACGACGAGGAAGAACAGGGCTTCGGCTGCCTTCTTCCACGTTTTTTCGGAGTCCTTGAGCTCGGATATGGATTTCGTTGCCATGAAAATCAGCTTAGATGCGCTTTCTCAGCGCCTGCTCCAGCTCCTCGGAAACAGCGTGCTCTAGCCTGCACGCCTCCTGCTCGGCCTTCTTTTCCCCGAAACCGAGGGACAGCAGGAATTTCTTGAGGGTTTCGTGCTTGGAATAAACGGTTTTGCCGGCGCTGCGGCCCTTCGCCGTGAGGGCGGTTTGCCTGCGCGGCTCGTGCTCCACGTAGCCCGCGCGCTTGAGCTTGGCGAGCATCTGGCTCACCGAGGGCATGGAGATTTCAAGCGCGGAGGCGAGCCCCTTGGTAGTTATTTCCTCGCCTTTGCTTTCGCGGCGGTACATCTCCTCTAGGTATTCGTCTACGTTGTCGCTTACCGGTTTCGGGTGTTTCACGATATTAATTAGGCGCACCTAATTAATAAGCGTTTTGGGGGAATTTAAATTCGTATTGATGCTAAACATAGTTATCCCGCGCCCAAAGCGCGGAACGCAAAACACGCAACATGTAGGGGTGGCGGAGCTCGGTCAAACGTGCAGGGCTTAGGCCTGTTTCCCGTCCTGAGTTCCGGGTTTCGGAACCCGGAACGGAAAACCGGAAACAGTAGGAAACCCTGTGCCCTAGCGGCTACGCAAGTTCAAATCTTGCCCCCTACACTACTTCTTCCTAATGAAAAGCAGGTAGGCGCCCGCAGCAACGAACACGATGGCGAACACCGCTGCAATGGCGAAAATTGACGCCGGGAGCGCGCCGCCTGTTTCGCCCAGTGCCTTCGCGTCCGGCATGGCCGCCACCGGGGCCGCAACGGGCTTCGGCGTGAAACCGATCGCGGGAAGCGTGGTATTCTCGTTCCTGTTCCCCCCGCACTTATCTGGGCACGTGAGCGGCGTCTCGCCTATGGCGTCGTTGCAGCCGGGCGCGCTGGAGCACGCTATGTCAATCTGCAGGGGGTTTGAGTAGAATTTCGCGCCCGGAACCGAAACGGACGTGGGCCCTATGTCAAGCATCCCTACGGTAAGCGGCTTCACCTTGTAGCTCACGCTTTTGGTCCTGCCCGCGGGAATGTCCAGCGCCCATGAAATGGAGGGCCCCTTGGCCCCGATCTCGCCTTCGGGCACGTCAAAGACGGTGGGCTGGGGCTCCACTGCCTGCACGTTTCCCAGCACCTCTTCCACGCCGGCGGAAACCGAAGAGCTGCCGTTGTTAATCACATTTATTGTGACCGTAATCGTGTCTCCCATGTCCGCGGAGGCTGCGGCGCTCTTTTCCACAATGAGCGAGCCCGAAAACGCGGGCGGGGCGGACACGTCGCTGGATTGGGCGAAGAGCCCCGCGCACACGAGCGCGATTGCCAAAACGTAAGTCAGTTTTCCCATAGTCAGCACCCTGAAATGTCGCTCTTGGCCGGGCAGCCGAACATGCCCAGGTCGTTGGAGCACTTGTCCGTCTTGAACGTGCAGTGGTTCTGCGCGGCGTCGCCCGATGTCCAGCCCCAGCCCGGCCCGGTGAAGAAGTCGCCGCCGGTGTTTCCCGTAGTGTCTATGAACTCGTATTTGCTGTCGCCCGGCATGTGCACGAGGTTGTATAAGTGGCCCGGGGCGTTCATGGACATTATGTCCCCTGGCCCGAAGCCCGCCTTCCTCAGCAGCGTCGTCACCACGAAAGAGTAGTCAACGCACGAGCCGGAGTTCATCACGTTAACCGAGCTGTGCGCGGGAAGGTCCACGGCTGCGTTGTTGTTCCCGGTGTAATCCGTGTCGCTCGTGTACCAGCCCTGCTTGGCTGTCTTTCCGAATATGCCGTAGTCGTTGTAGGAGCACTTGAGCGCGCTGAACTGGATGTTGCTCATCGGCCATGGGCCCGCGGAGAAGTGCGGGTCGTATTTGCAGAGCGAGGAGCTGTCCGCGCAGCACCATTCCCCAGTGTAATAGTCCTTCATGTACACCGC
>JAKANX010000007.1 GCA_021823425.1 Microcaldota archaeon | reverse complement strand
GACATAGTGATGGAAGCCAAGCAGGAGGAGGCGAGGGGCACCAACATGCTTTACCTCAACATAGGCGACCCGCCCCAATACGGGTTCGAGCCCTTCGACGCGATTGCAAGGGACGTGAAGAAGGCGCTGGACGGCAAATACAAGGGCTACGCGCCCTCCGAAGGCGACGCGGAACTTAGGAACAACGTCGCGAAGCTCGAGGGCTGCGCGCCCGAGGACGTGTTCGCGGTCGGCGGGCTCACGGAAGGGATAGACTTCTTCTTCCACTCGTTCATAGGTTTCGGGGAGAAAATCCTCCTTCCCAACCCCACGTACTCTCTTTACATAAGCAAGGCCAAGCAGTTCGAGGGCGACAGCGTGTTCTACAGGCACGACGCGAACGGCCAGATTGACATAGAGCATCTGGAGCGGAAGATGCCGGGCGCAAAGGCGATGGTAATCATAAACCCGAACAACCCGCTCGGCTCCGTGTATTCGGAGAAGAATCTGACGGATGGGGTGAAGCTTTGCGCGGAGCACGACGTCCCGATTTTCTACGACGGCTCCTACGACAAGCTCATTTTCAAGGGAGATGTTGATTTTCGGAAAATCGCCAAGGGAAAGGTGCCGTTCATATACGGAAGCTCGCTTTCAAAAGTGTTCAGCTATCCGGGCGCGAGAATCGGCTGGGTGGCGTTCCACGGCGAGCGCTGGGAGGAGGTGAAGAACGCATTCTTCCTGTTGTGCAACCAGCGCCTTTCGGTGAACTGGGAGTACCAGAAGGCCGCCGCCGCGGCGATAGTGGACCCCGCTTACCCTGCATACCTCGCGGGCATGAAGGCGAAGCTGCTAAAGAGGAGGGACACGTTCGTGAAGATGGCCAGCGAGTTGCCGGTCTCGTTCCCTGTTCCGGAAGGGGCGTTCTACGCGTTCCTTAAGATAGAGACAAATAAATGGAAGCGGGACTGGGAATTCGTCCGCGCGGCCATAAGGAAAGGCGTCGTGTTCGTGCCGGGCTCGGGCTTCGGCAGGCAGGAGGACGGGGTTTATTTCAGGACCACGTTCCTTCCGGAGCCGCAAGTGATAGAGGAGGCTTTCACAAGAATAAGGGGCATCCTCTGAACGCTACGCGGCGGCGCGCCCTTGCGTTTTCGCTATTTCCTTGCCTTCTTCCTTCTCCTTGCGCCGACTATTGAAAGCTGGCCCTTGCTCGTTGCGCCCTTCGCCATCTTGGAGGTCACGAATTTCTCAATCGGGGCGTAGAACGCGTGTATCCTTGCACCGACGTACGCGTACGCGGCGAGCGTCATCGCGAGAATCAGGTAAAGCGGGTTCTGGAGCGCAATCAGGAACACGAGCAGATGGTTAGATTCCGAATTCGGCAGCACGTCCATCATGGCCTCCGCCAGTATGCCCGTGAAGGTCAGGATGAAAAGCGACATTGAGATTATGGGCATCATTGATATGAAGAAGGTCTTTAGCGAGAACGCCGCCTCTGCCTTCCGGGCGCGGTGGACGATGTCCCATAGGAATTTCAGGTAGACGAGTGAAACAAGCACGAGGACCGCGTATATTCCTCCGAGCACCCACGAATAGGTGTCGCCGAAGGTCTCCTCGAAATACACGAAAAGGACGGCGAGCGCCGAAAGCACGAGCAACGTTGCAGCGGCCTTCTTGTCGCTCTCAACCACCGGGGAGTCCATGCGAGTTATGAAATAATGCATGAAGTAGAACGCGACCACACCCGCGAACAGGTGGAAGTGGTGCCAGTATTCCGCGCCGGGCCATAGTTCCAAGTGCTCGAACATGTCCCCGACGGGCATGAACGCCATCAGGGCGAACGCGATTGCGAGGAGATGCCAGTTGGAGGAAAAGGTCTTGGAGTGCCGCACGAGGCCGAAGATGCCGTACATGGAAAGCCCTGCGGAGATCGTGATTATCAGCAGGTGCACGAGCAGGGGCGAGATCGGAATCGAGATGTCCTGGAAAAGTTCGGCCTGCGGGGGGTACATGAAAGCCATATGAAAGCATTTGCTTTGGGGTTTATATCACTTTCTTTTTTCGGGCTTCGCTCCGCCTGCTTTTCCTGCGCCCCGGGGCGCGGGAGGCGGGGCTATCTGCCCCTTCTGCCCCTTGGATTCTAGGAATTTCCTTATGGGCGCGTACAAATTGTAAATCTTGCCGGACATGTACCCGAAGCCCAGCAACGTCATCGCAAGCAGGGGGTAGAGCAGGTTCTGCGCGGCTATGAGGAACACGGTGAGCGTCTGCACCGCTGCCGGGACAGCCCGTACATTGGCGATGTCCAGGAGTATTTCTGCGCCCATGGACGTTATCGCAATCACGAAAAGCGCGAGCGAAATCAGCGGCACCATGGAAATCGCGAAGGTCTTGAGCGAGAAGGCGGATTCCGCCTTCCGCGCCCTCCTAGAAATGTCGAACAGGAAATATATCGAGCCGAGCAGGAAAATTACTGCGGCGGCGTAAATGCCCCATATGATTAGCGGGAACGCCCTGCCGAGCGCGTCTTCATTGTAGAACGCGGCCACCACGATTATTCCGGCAATAGCTGGAAACAGGGCATCCCGCCTGAAATCCGTCTCCCCCGAATCCATCGTCAGCGCGAAGCGGTGCATGAAGTAGAGCGCGAAAACGCCGCCGAAGATGTGCATGTGGTGCCAGAAGTCAGCGCTGGGGAAAAGCTCGAAGTGCTCCAGTATGTCGCCGAGCGGAATGAACGAGCCGAGCGCGAACGCGGCTATGAGCGCGTTGTTCTTTGAAATGCCGCGCGCGTATTTCAGCAGCCCGTAAAGCCCGTAAAGTGAAAGGATGAAGCTCGCCGCCAGGACTATGATGTGGGCGAGAAGGAATACGGAGGCGGGAGAACCCAGGTCTGAAAGCGCCGAGAGAGGCGCGAAATTGAATCCCATCGGATTTGTATTTCATTTAAGGTTTATAAACAAATAAGTCGGAAACCGGGATGCTCGGCACCATTTTTAACTTTTCCGTCCTACTTCTAAATGCAATTCTAATCGCAGGTGCAGGCATGGAGATAAGCAAGGACCTAGTAAGGAAAATGGGCGAGCTCTCGCGCGTGAAGCTCAGCGAAGCGGAGCTCGCGAGGCTGGAAAAGGAGTTCGCCGAGCTCTTCGGCCATTTTTCAAGCATTGAGAAAATCGGCGCAGGGGGCGAGAGGCTCTTTTACGTTACAGGGGTCCAGGGCTCGCTCAGGCCGGACGAGCCGAGGCCCAAGGCAAGGGGCGATGCGGACGCGATAGTGGAAAATTTCGCGCAAAAGGACGGCAGGCTGATGGTCGCGCCCAAATCGCTGGATTGATTTTCATGCACCACGAGCGCATAGCCCGGCTGTTGGAGAAAATCCGCAGGGAGGACGGCAGGATAGGCGCATTCATAGAGGTTTACGAAAAGGAGGCGCTGGCCAAGGCGCAGGAGCTGGACAGGAAGGCGAAGGAGGGAAAGCCGCTAGGAAGGCTCGCGGGAAAGGCAATCGCAATCAAGAACATAATCGCGGCTAGGGGAAAGCGGCTCACCGCGGGCTCCAAAATGCTCGAGAACTACATCGCGCCCTACGACGCCGCCGTGGTTGAGAGGATAAACGCGGAAGACGGGATAATAATCGGCTCGGCGAACATGGACGAGTTCGCCTGCGGAAGCGACAACACCCACAGCGCGTACTTCGCAACCCGGAACCCGCTTGACCCGGAATATGTGCCGGGCGGAAGCAGCGGAGGGAGCGCTGCGGCCGTCGCAGCGGGATTCGCGGACATCGCGCTCGGCTCGGACACGGGGGGCTCGATTAGGTGCCCCGCGTCCTTCTGCGGAATCACCGGGATAAAGCCCACTTACGGGCTCGTCTCGCGCTACGGGCTTTCGGACATGGCGATGAGCCTTGACCAGATAGGCCCGCTCGCGAACAGCGCCAAGGACGCCAAGCTCATGCTTTCCGCGATTGCGGGGAGGGACGCGAGGGACCAGGCGACCGGAGGAACCCCGGAAAACGGAAAGGTCGCGCTGGACTTTTCAGGAAAGCCCACGATAGCAGTCGCAAAGGAATTCCTGGAAGGGTGCGACGAGCGCATCGCAAAGGAATTCCACAGGCTTTCGGACTCGCTCGGGGCGGAAGGCTACCAAATCTCCGAAGTCTCCATTCCCTCGCTCAAGCACGCGATTCCCATTTACTACCTCACGGTTTTCGCGGAATTCTCCAGCGCGATGCAGAAGTTCGACGGCCTGCGCTACGGAAAGACGGGCCGGGAGCTGGAGAACCTGACCGAAGACGTGGGCGAGCTGAGGGGAAGCAAGCTCGGGCTGGAGGTAAAGAGGAGAATACTCCTAGGAACATTCATCACTACGAAAGAATACCACGACGCGTGGTACGGGAAAACCCTGAGCGCACGCGCGGTAATCAAGAGGGACATTGAGGCGGTGCTGGGCAAATACGGGGTTCTGCTCGGGCCCACGATGAGCACGCTCCCATGGAAGATAGGGCAGAAGATGGAGAACCCGCTGGAAATGTACCTTGCGGACATACTGACCGTGCCTGCGAACCTCGCGGGAATCCCGGCTGCCTCGGTGCCGTTCGGGAAAATAGGCAAATTCAGGCCGGGGATGCAGGTGCTCGGCAGCAGGTACGGGGAGGGGAAAGTTTTCGCACTAATGGAAGAAATTGAAAGGTTGGATAGGAAATGAAAACGATAATCGGGCTGGAAATACACGTCCAGCTCAACACCAAGGCCAAGCTGTTCTGCGAGTGCCCCACCAACTACGGGCACGCGGAGGCGAACAGCAACATCTGCCCCATCTGTGCAGGGCAGCCGGGCGGAAAGCCCATGCAGATGAACGGGGAGGCCATTTCGCACGTCCTGAAGATTGCAAGCATGCTGAAGGCGAAGCCGGAGCTGGACAAGGACGTTTTCGTGCAGAGGAAGCATTACTTTTATCCGGATTTGCCTTCGGGCTACCAGAGGACCTCCAAGCCGGTCGCAAAGGACGGGAAGCTCAACGGGATAGGAATCTGGGAAGTGCATTTCGAAGAGGACCCGGGAAGGTACGAGCTCAAGAAAGGGTTCGTGGACTACAACAGGAGCGGGGTTCCGTTGGTGGAGATAGTCACGGCTCCGGACATGAGGAGCCCGGAGGACGCGCGCGAGTTCCTCGGCAAGCTGGAGCAGTATCTTAGATACTTCAACGTGATAAACGAGACGGAAGTGGGGACGATGCGCATAGACGCGAACATAAGCCAGGAGGGCAGCGCGCGCGTGGAAATCAAGAACATCAACTCGTTCTCCAACGTTTACGACGCCCTTTCCTTTGAAATAAAGAGGCAGAGGACGCAGATAGAGCAGGGCGTAAAAATTGTGCAGGAAACCAGGCATTTTGACGAGAACAGCGGAATCACGGTAAGGCTCAGGAAGAAGGAGACCGCGGACGATTACCGGTACGTCCCGGACCCGGACATTTCCCCGATTTCTTTTTCAGCGGCGCAATGGAAGGCCGCCGCGGATGCGGTCGCGGAGCTTCCGGACGCAAGGGCGGCGAGGCTCGCGTCCCAGTACGGAATAACGCCTGCGGATGCAGGCGTGATAGTGATTGAAAAGGAGTTCGCTGACGCGTACGAGCGCCTCGTGAAGGAGAGGAAGTTCGACGCGCAGAAATTCGCGAACTGGATGCGCGGCCCCCTGAGGAAGCAGCTCAACTACCGAAACCTGCTTTTCAGGAACAGCGGGCTCACGGCAAAGCACGCGGGCGAGCTTTACGAGATGTTCTCCACCGGGCAGGTCACGGACAAGGCGGCCGACCAGATACTGATTGGGATGCTTGATACGGATATCCTCATAAAGGCGAGGGAGAGCGGGGCTTACGTGGAGCTGAGGGACACGCCCCGCAACGTTGCGAACGATTTGGGGCTTCTCAAGAGCTCGGACTCAGGGGCGCTCAAGGCCGCGTGCGAGCAGGCGGTGAAGGAGAACCAAAAGGCGGTGAGCGATTACAAGGCAGGAAATGCGAAATCAATCTTCTTTTTAGTTGGAAAAGTGATGCAGAAGACCAAGGGCACCGCCGACGCCAGGGAAATAGAGGAAACGATAAGGGAAATGATAGGATAGAATGAAAGAATAAGAATAAGGGAACGAGAGAAAAAAGAAAATAATTACTGCCCGCCCTTCGCGGCAGGAGCCTGCGCAGGGCTCGGGTTCTCCGGGCTGGGCACGGCCTTGGGCGCCGGCTTAACCTTCGCCAGCACTCCCTCGCCCCTGCTTCCCTCCCTGTAGACGGTTATGCCCTTGCAACCGGTCTTCCACGCGAGCATGTACGCCTTCTGCACGTCCTCTATCGTCGCGTCCGGCGGCATGTTTATCGTCTTGCTCACCGCAAGGTCCGTGTATTTCTGGAAAGCCGCCTGCATGCGCACGTGCGCGTCGGCGGAAAGGTCGTAGGACACCCTGAATATCTCCTTGAGCTCCTTGGGCAGCTCGGCGAACGCGGCTATGCTGCCGCTTTCAATCACCTGCTGCATCAGCTCAGGGGAGTAGAGCCCCCTGACCTTGAGCACGTGCTCGAACGTGTCCTCCGAGTAGTAGAGCCTCGTCCCGTCCATCACGATTTTCACGTACGCGAGCGAGAACATGGGCTCCACTCCGCTGGAGGTGTCCGCAATCATGGATATCGTTCCCGTGGGCGCGATAGAGGTCACGGTCGCGTTCCTCATCGCGTCGTACTTCTTTGCCCACGTGGATTCCTTGAATCCGGGGAACGAGCCGCGCGCCCTTCCGATCTCGTAGCTCATCTTGCGCGCCTCGTCGCTGATGAACTTCATCACTTCCTCGCCTATCTTGAAGCCCTCCTCGGAGTCGTATCTCACGCCCATGCGGTAGAGCATCTTGGCAAAGCCCATCACGCCGAGGCCGATGCGCCTGTGGTGCTGGGTCTTGTCCTTTATCTTCTGTATGGGATACTTGTTGAGCTCTATCACGTTGTCAAGGAACTGCACGCCCAGGCGGGTGACATAGCGGAGGCGGTTCCAGTCAATCTTCTTCTTCCATTCCGTCCTGCTCCAGTCCACCTCGGTGAATTTCGCGAGGTTTATGCTCGCGAGGTTGCAGGACTCGTAGTTGGGCATGGGAACTTCGCCGCACGGGTTGGTCGCCACAATCCTTTCCGAGGGAGTGGGGTTCGCCCTGTTTATCGTGTCCATGAACAGCAATCCCGGCTCCGCGGATTTCCACGCCGAATACGCAATCAGGTTGAATATGCTCTTCGCCTTCACCTTCCTGAGCACCTGCCCGGTGCGCGGGTTGACGAGGTCGTAGTCGCCGTTTTCCTCCACGGACTTCATGAACTTGTCGTCGGCGCCCACGCTCACGTTGAAGTTCTCCATTATCCCGGGGGTCTGCTTCATCGTGATGAAGTCCTCTATGTCGGGATGCCATGTTTCAAGCACGCCCATGTTGGCCCCGCGCCTCTTGCCGCCCTGCTTCACCACGTCCGTTGCGACGTCGAAGATGCGCATGAACGAAAGCGGCCCGCTCGCGACTCCTGCGGTGCTCTTGACGAAATCGCCCTTCGGGCGCAGGTACGAGAAGGAGAAGCCGGTGCCTCCGCCGCTCTTGTGTATGAGCGCGGTGTTCTTCACTGCCTCGAAGATGTCGTCCAGGTCGTCGGTAATCCCGAGCACGAAGCACGCCGAGAGCTGCCCTACCCCGGTCCCCGCGTTCATGAGCGTCGGGGAGTTGGGAAGGAACTCAAGCTTGGTCATCACTTCAAAGAACGCGTCCTCGAAGTCCTTGGCGGTCTCCTCGTCGCCGCCGAAAAGCTTTTCGCCCGAGGCGATGAACCTGGCGACGCGCCTGAAGAGCTGGCTCGGCGTTTCCACGATTTTGCCGTTGTCGTCCTTGAGCAGGTACCTGCGCTCCAGCACCTGTATTGAATTGAGCGAGAGCTTGAGGTCGTCCTTTACGCCCATTATCCCCTTGACTTCGCGCTCCACGCCCTTCTTGTGCCGATAGAGTATGTACGCCTTCGCCGTGGTCGCGTGGCCCCTTTCAATGAGCGCCTTTTCCACTATGTCCTGGACGTCCTCGACCGAGGGAATCTCGTTCCCGAACTTCTCGCCGAGAAGCTTCACGGCGAGCTCCGCGGTCCTGTCCGATTCCTCCCGGTCCTTTCCGCCGACCGCCTGCACCGCCTTCCAGATTGCCTCCTTGACCTTGTCCGCGTTGAAATCAACGACGCTCCCATCACGCTTCCTAATCCTGCTTACCATCATTCCCACCCGCCCGAAAAAACAAAACCACGGAAGACCAACGCCGCGCATCAACCGCTCATTTGGCCCCTATCGGCGACGCCGCCTTCCTGATGCTCCTCACGAACACCGTGAAGTTCAGCTCGCGCCCGGCCAGGGGGCCGTTTGCGTCGAACGTTGCGTTGGAGCCCGTAACCTCGGTCGCGAGGGCGTTTATGGCCTGGCCGCTTGGCGTCTGCAAACCGTAAACTACCCCCTGCTGGACGACGAGTTCCATGGTTATGTTCCCCTCATCAAAAGAAACCACCCTCTCGGGCAGCCCGTTGAAGAAAATTGTTATGTTCAGTTCAGGCATGTATTTCACGGTCACGTTGCCGTTTGATATGCCTGTCACGTTGGCGGGCCAATACATCGTGTAAATGGACTTGCCCACCGTCGGAGTGATATTGCGCTCCAGCAGGTAAGAGAGCGGAATCTGCTCGGAGCGCGATGCGTTGTAAACGAGCGGGAGCGTGAACACGCGGCTGCTCTCGTAATACCCGTAGCCCTCGCCCGGGTCTATTATGAACGTCTTGTTCTCGCCCGCCTTCATGCCTACAAGCTGCCGCGTGAACGCGGGAAGCAGCCCGTTGCTGTCGTTGAGCGTCACGTTGAGCGGCGCGTAACGCCTCTGCGGGTTGTATATGCCGCTCGCGTTCGCCAGCCCGGGAAGCGAAGTGTCGTAAACCTGGTTGGGGTCGGCCCTGCTGGAGTTCGTTATGACCAGAATGTAATCCACCATCGCGGAATCTCCGGTCTGGAGCGCGTCCGCGTATGAAACCGAGGTGTTGTTCTGCGCCGTGGCGTTGTTGCTCTGCACGGGGTTTTGCCCGGGGCACCCTGCGAAAAGCAGGAGAAAGATGAACATCGCCGAAGAGATGCAGAAGAAGGTTCGGCGATGAATCCCAAAAACCGTTTTTGGGATGGCGAGACCTGCGAGTATCATGGATTTGGAAAAATTCATGCACACCTTCTGTCAGGGAACATTTATAATGGTTTTTCAGCTTGCCCGTTATTTTTCAGAATTCCGACGTTATTTCGCGCGCGGCCCCCTTGTCCAAAAAGCGGTTGTCGTTTCCGCACATCGGGTCTAGCACGCACTTGGGGCAGCCGGAATCGCACGCGCACGAGGCGAGCCGCTCTTTTGCCATCGCGGCGATTTTCTCGAACCTTCCGAAAACAACGTCCGTGACCCCGTTGCCTTCGGGCGCGCCGTCGTACACGTACATCCTTCCGGACGGGTAGCTGAGGCCGCCGATTTCCCTCGCGTCCGCGCCGGTGAGCGCAGGAATCATCGCTATGAAGACGTGCTCAAAGCCGTGCAGCCCGTCGCCGAAATTCTTCACCTGCTCCGCGCGCGAATCCAGGTCAATCCAAATCCCGCAAGTGTTGAAATCGTACACGTAAGGCTCGGCGAACGCGTGCTCGCCCAGCTTCCTTCCGCTGAACGTTTCCTTCACCGCGAAGCCGTGCACCGTGGTCTTTATGTGGACCTTTCCGAAAGAGAGGGGATATCCTAGGATGTCGCGCGTCTTGACCTCCTCTAGGACTTCCGCCTCCTTGATGCTCAGCGCCTGCGTGTAGAAGTCCGCCTCCTGGTTTATCTTCCGGATTTTCGCGTATCCGCGCTCAAGGCCCAGTTCCTCGCTCATGTACGCCTCGCCGCCGTGCAGGTAGACCGCGCCCTCGAAAAGCTCGTTTATCGCCATCGGGAATTCCCTTTCTCCTATTTGCTTTTCTGTGTCCGCGTCCACGATGCGTATGCCCCTCCCTATTCCGCGTATGGAAAGGGAGCGCACGAGCTGCGTTCCCTGCGGGGTGGGGACGTAGAACTTGCCCAGCTTCTTGAGCAGGCCGTGCTCCTGCAGGTATTCCGCCGCGGCCTCGAACCCCTTGAGCTCGCTTTCGGAAAGCAGGGCGTCCTTGGACGCGGAAAGCAGGTGCATGCGCACCAGGTTCTCATTGTTCGGGTTCGCGAAGCAGCTCTCCGGCTCCCCGTTGAGGTATTCCTCGGGCTTTTCCGCGTAATACTGGTCAAGCGGGTTGTCCTTTGCCACGTAAATTCCGTACGCCTTCTGCCCCTTCCTTCCCGCCCTTCCTATGCGCTGGCGCACCCGGGTAATGGAGCCGGGAAAGCCTGCGAGTATTACCGCGTCCACGTCGCCGATGTCCATTCCCAGCTCTAGCGCCGAGGTCGTGGCGAGGATTCTGGTGCGGCCCTCCTTGAACTCCTTTTCAGTCTCGCGCCTCCTTTCGTAATCAAGCCCCGCCCTGTAGACAGCGAGGCTCAGGCCCATGCGCTTTCCCATGAGCCCCAGCCGCTCCACAACGGAGTGGCTGTTCGCGAACACGAGGGCCTTTTTCTCAAGTTTCTCAGCTATTCGCAAGGACGTGGTGGTGTAGCTTTCGCCTTCCGGATTTACGATTAGGTGCTCCATCGGGCCCGAAGGCGCGCCCTCGCCGTCCACCTCGCAGAATTCCGCGCCGAAAATGAGCTGCGCGAAGCTCTTCGCATTTCCAATCGTGGCGGAAGTGCAGATGAATTTCAGGCTGCGCTTGTGCTTGCGTTCCATAACGCGGCGCAGCCTCCAGATTATATTGGATACGTGGCCCCCGAAAACCCCGGTGCAGGTGTGCAGCTCGTCCACGACGAGGAGGGAAAGCCTGCTCAGGTAGGCGTCGAAAAGCCCGTTGTTCAATAGAATATAGTGGAGCATGTCGAAATTGGTGATGAGGATTTGCGGCGGCGACTTCCTGATTTTCTCCCTCTTGGACTGGGGCGTGTCGCCGTCGTATATCTCGGCCCTTATCCCGAAGAGCGCGAACTGCTCGAACCTTTTCAATTGGTCGCGGGAGAGCGCCTTGGTGGGGTAGACGACGAGCGAGTTCTCCCCTTTCAGGGCCGCGTCAATAATCGCGCTCATGTATATCTCGCTCTTTCCGCTCGCGGTTGGGGCAACGACGACTATGTTCTTCCCTTCGCGCGCGAGCCTTATCCCTTCCGCCTGGTGCCGGTACAATTTCTCTATTCCCCGCGAGGAGAAAGCGGATTTGACTGCGTCGCTCAGCTCTATTTCCCCGTATTCGGCCTTGCGCGGAGGCTGGGTGAACCTCTTGGGATTGAACTCGTCAAGCATGAGTGCATTTGATGGGGACGGGGTTAAATAGCGTTGCGGCGCCTCGGCTCAGCAGGTGTAAATGAAAATGTATTTGCCGGCCTTCTTGGCGTCCAGCTTGCAGAACCCGAAGCGCTCGAATTGTATTATCCGGCCGGCTTCAAGCGAGGAAATGTTGGCCTCCGCGTAGCCCTTCACGAGCTCCAAACTGGCTTCGTTGAACGATTCGTCCTCCTTGAGAAGGTCGCCCGGCTTGAGTATTTCCGCTTCCACGTAGTCGGTGACCCATTGGATTTTCTTCTCGGCCTTGGAATCCGCGACGCGCTCTGCTATCAGGTCCTTCTTGGAAACCATTTTCGCATTGAAAAGGTCCTTGAGCCTGAAAACCTCTCCCTCGCTGATGTTGGAGAAGTCGGCCTCGGATATGAACGCGAAATCGTTTACCCTTATTTTTCTCGTGCCGAAGTCCTGGTTGGGGTGCAGCTTGAGCTCGGCCTCGTGGTATTGCGAGCCGCGTATTTCCAGCCGAATCGGGTTTGGAACGAAGAAATAGTGCCTCGCGCCGGGCTCAAGCAGCTTTCTGTTCTCGGAAAGCAGCTTTTCCCAGCCCGGCTCGCTCTCCACCTTGGAAAGCCCAAAGGACATCACGAAATTCTTCACCGCTTCCGGAAGTATGCCCCTCCTTGCGAGCCCTTTGAGCGTGGGCAGCCTCGGGTCGTCCCAGCCCATCACCTTGCCCTCCTTCACTAACGGAGTGATGAAACGCTTGCTTATGGGAGCGTTCTTTATATTGAGGCGGGAGAAGCCCACGACATCGGCTTTCGGAATGCCCAGCGCCTCGCAGAGCCTGAAATAAAGCTCGTCGCGCAATTCGTATTCCTTGCTCCGCATTATGTGCGTGACGCCCATCTTGTGCGTTAAAATAGGCGTGGCGAAATCATAATTGGGCCATACGCGATACTTGTTTTTCTGCCTGTAATGTGGCGCGTCCATTATGCGCAGCATAGTAGGGTCGCGCAGGGTCGTGTTGAGCGCGGACATGTCTCCGCGGAAGCGAACGACCGCCTCGCCCTCCCGGTAGCGTTTCCCGTTTCCAGTTTCGGGTTCAGCCTGAATCATATTTTCCCATCTTGCGAGGTTCTCCTTTGCGCCCAGCATGCTGCACGGGCACGGCTTTCCCTGCTCGCGGTTCTTGCTGGTCTCCTCCTGCGTGCACGTGCAAACGTAAAGCACGCCTTTTTCCATTCCCTTCACAGAGTAATCGTAAATTTCCGTCATGTAATCCGAGGTGTAGAATTCCTTCCCGTCCCATGTTATGCCGAGCCATTTGAGGCCCTCTTTCAGGGCTTCCACGTATTCCCCGCTCTCCTTTTCCGGGTTCGTATCGTCAAATTGGAGGAGCATCTTTCCGTTGTAGGCGTTCGCGGCCTCGTAATCCAGAAATGCGGCCTTCGCGTGGCCTATGTGCGGGTAGCCGCTCGGCTCCGGAGGAAAACGGGTTACCACTTTTCCTTCAACCGCGTTCGGGAGCGTGAGCTTCCGCTCCTCGATTTTCTTTTCCGCGAACGTGTAGTTCTTGAGCGCCTCCTCTATCTCGCCCTTGCCCATCGCGTTCACTTTGGCGGCCTCCTCGCCTATCGCCTTCATCGTGCCCTTCATGTCCGATTTGGAGTCGGGGAATTCGGCGATGACCTTGCCCGCGATGGAGCCCGGGTTGGCCTTTCCGTAATCGTGCGCGTTCTTGAGCGCGTGCTTGCGTATTATCTCTTTGATGTCCATGTGTGGCGCACCTGAATCCTAGAAGAAAAAATGGATATGGGAATGGGATCGCTGAGATTTGAACTCAGATAACAAGCTCCCGAAGCTTGCAGCATACCAGGTTGGCTCACGATCCCAAAAAACGCAGTAGACGTTTGCAAATATATCATTTGCGCAAATTGTTTTAAAATGCGCGCATTAGCGCCCGCCGGAACAGGAAACCCGGAACCCTAAACGCGCTAATGCCCTAGCACCGAGGCCAGTATTCCAAGCAGCCCGATGAATAGCCCTATTAGGCTGATTTTGCGCGAGGTCTTGAGGAAAGGCACCTTCCTCCGCGAGAATATCAGCAATACGGAAGAGTAAAGGAATATCGCATCCGCGACCAAAACGAGCGCGAAGCCCGGGCCAATATTCAGGTAAAGGTAATAGGGCACTACCGAGACCATGGCGAAGAGCGCGTAGAGTATTCCTGCAATCGTGAGCGACTTCTCCGAACCTATTATAACTGGCAGGGTACGTGCGCGCCTCGCCTTCTTGTCCCCTTCCATGTCCTCAACGGTCTTGGCTATCTCGCGGCCGAGGCCCACTATGAAGCCGAGCAGCGCGATAAGCACGTTCGCAGGGCTAAGGATGTCCGGGTTCACCACGTAGTTGCCGAATATGAACGGAATCGCCATCGTGAACGCTATGTATATGTTCCCGAGCAGCGCGAGGTCCTTGAGCACGATGTTGTACAGGATTGCGAGCACGTTGATTATCAGCGTGAGAATGAAAATAGTCGGGCTCACCATGTACGCGAAAACGAGCGCGAGCAGGAACGAGGCGACCGTCAGCACGAGCGCGTGCTGCGAGGTCAGCTCCCCGCTCACGAGCGGCCTCTCTGCCTTCTTGTTCAGCCTGTCCGTCTCCACGTCCAGCAGGTCGTTCATCGCGAACGCGCCCATCTCGCTGAATACAGGGACGAGCAGGGAGAAGATTATGGTGGGAGTGATTTGAGGGATGCCCCGCGCGGCGATTATTTCGGCAATGAGCACCGAAAGGCCGAACATGAGCGCGTGCTCGAAGCGCACGAGCCGTAGCACGGCCGAGATTTTCTTCACTGGGGACATGATGCGATTATGAAAAGTTATTATTTATAATTCCCACTCCTGTTTCCGCTATTTCCGCTCCGCGGGCTCCTGCTGGGTGGCGCAGTGTATACCCCCGTAGCCGTAGACGAGCTCGTTGGCCATTATGGAAACTATTTCCCTGCCCGGGAAGCACCCTGCGAGCATCTCCGCGGCCTTCCCGTCGTTCGCGTCGCCGAACACCGGGAGCAGCACCACCTTGTTTCCCACGTAGAAATTGGCGTAGCTTGCCGGAAGCTGCCTGTTTTCCTGCTCGTCCACGAGCGGCTTGGGCATCGGAAGCTTGAGCACTTCCAGCCTGTTTCCTGCAGCGTCCGTGGATTCTCCGAGAATTTTGAGGTTCCTGCGGAGCACGGTGCTGTTCCTGTCCGCGCCGTCGCCGTATGCGCAGAGCACGGCCCCGTTTTCCGCGAAGCGGGCGAAATCGTCCACGTGGCCGTCGGTGTCGTCGCCCTCAATCCCGGACTTGAGCCAGATTATCTTTGAGGAGCCGGTGTACTGCTCAACGTATTCCTCAATCTGCAGCCTCTTGAGCTGCGGGTTGCGGTTCTTGTTCAGCAGGCACTGCTCGGTCGTGAGTATGGTGCCCTTGCCGTCCGCGTCTATTGAGCCGCCCTCGAGCACTATCCCGGGCCGAAAAACCTTCACGCCCGAGGACTTCACAACGTCTTCGCCGGTCTTGTCGTCGTAAAGCAAATCGTCGTACTTTCCCCCGTACGCGTTGTAGTTCCATTTCACCGCAGCCTTCTGCCCGGTCTTGCGGTGGAGGAGGAACGTCGGGCCGTAGTCCCTTATCCAAACGTCCGCGCTCCTTATTTCATGAAAAATTACATTCTGCTCGTTCCACGAGTGCTTGGAGATTATTTTGAGCGCTTTCTCCTTTTCAGTTGAATCGTTGACGAGGACGTTCACTTTCTCGCCGTGGCTCAGCGACGAAACCATGTGCGCGTACGCTGCCTCGACTCGCTGGATGATGCTTTTTGGAAAAGTGATTTCGTTGTGGGGCCACGCAAGCCACGTCGCGTCGTGGGGCGCCCATTCCGCGGGCATGTAGTAACCTAGAGAATCAGGAGTTTCGGTTTCCGGGTTTCCAGTTGCGGGTTCCGGGTTTCCAACTGCTTGCGAAGTCATTTCTCCACCAGCTTGGAATACGCGTCGGGCCGCCTGTTTTCAAGGAAATGCCAGCCCTCCTTGACCATCCTGCCCAAATCCAAATCGGCTTCGACTACGAGAACGGCCTCGGCCTTTCCCGCCCTCATTAGGGTCGTGCCGAAAGCGTCGCAAACGAACGAGCCGCCCCAGAATTTTATCTTGTCCTCCTTTCCGGAACGGTTCACGCCGCAGGTGAAAACTCCGTTCGAAATGGAATGGCCGCGCATGGCGTTCTCCCACGCCTTCTGCCAGTTGCCTTCCGCCTGCTCTATTCCTTCCACGTTTCCTATCGCGGTCGGGTAAAATATGATGTCCGCGCCCATCAGGGCTTCTGCCCTCGCCGCCTCGGGGAACCACTGGTCGTAGCATATGAGCACACCCACTTTTCCGTACGGGGTTTCAAACACCTTGAAGCCCAAGTCGCCCGGGTCGAAATAGTCCTTTTCCCAGTATCTTTCATCGTGCGGGATGTGGACCTTGCGGTATTTGCCCAGCATCGCGCCGTCCTCTCCGAACACGACGGAGGTGTTGTAGAGCCTTTCCCCGTCCTTTTCGTAGATTGAGCCGCCCACCAATACGATTTTGTTCTCGCGCGCGGCCGCTGCGAGCGCCTCGGAGGTCTTTCCCGGAACTGTTTCAGCGAATTTCTGCGCTGCCGCACGGTCCCTTACCTGCGCGAAGTACGTGGCGTTGAAGAGTTCTGGAAGGCAGACTATTTTCGCCCCCTGCGCAGCCGCTTCCTTCACCATGGCGAGCGCGTGAGCGAGGTTCTTTTCCGGGCTGCGGCGCATGCGCATCTGCACCAGGCCTATTTTGACCTTTGTTGCGTTGGACGTCATAAAATCAGTTAGGGAAACGGAGTATAAATAGTTAAGCCCGCGCTGTTTCACTTACTGCTTTTCTGCCCCTTTTCAATCTCTTTCAGGGAATCATATATGTTGAAAAGAAGCAGGATTACCTCGAACCATATCCTCAACAGTAGATTGTACAGCAGCAGGAAGACGACTGCGGCAAGCACCATTATCAGCCCGAGGCCAATCATGCCTATCGCGGCCCCGGCGCCGTTTTTAGTCGTAAGTGCTGCCAAAGCCCCGATAATCGTGATAACGAGGTATCCGAAAATTGCCAAAACGCCAAGTATATTCAAGAGTACGAACAGGATTTGGTAAAGCGTCTTGAGAATTACGGGAGTGACCATGGTCCTGAAGCTTATCCAGTCTTTCAACGCATCAATGATTCCCATTGCCCCACCCATATTGCGTTGGTCCGCGAAGGGTTAAATATCCATGCGCGGCGCACCGGATTGTGCTACTGGCGCTCCGCGAGGTGCGCCCTGAAATAGTCCGCCACGTGGTTCTGGAAGTCGCGCTGGTCCGAGTATCCTAGCTGCGGCATGAGCTTGAGCATGTACGGGTGCGGGGAGATGTGCGCCACGCTTGATACGTAGTCGAACATGTATTCGGTGGAATTGAGCCACGTGCGCGGGTCCGCTCCCGCGCGCTTGAACTGGTTTGCAAACAAGGTGGAGCCGAGCGCCTCGTTCTTGCGCATGAGCTTGCCTTCCAGGGTGTCCTGCGCGAACGCGAACGAGATTTTGATTTTTTCCACCTTTCCGGAAAGCAGGTTCTTCGCGGGCTTTTCCATCTCCGCGGAAACGAGCACCTTCCTGTCCTCGCCCGCCTCAAGCCTGAATTCTCCCGGCTCGAAGTGCGCTAGGAGAAAGGAGGAGAACATCTCCTCCCCGTGGTGCTGGAGCGAGGACTTGCTCAATACGATTAGCCGCTTTCCCAAAAAGAATATAGAGCGCGTGGAGCCGTGCGTGAAATTGCCTGGCAGCTTTTCATCATTCACGAATAGGTTCTGGAAATAAGTGATGGGAGTGGCGAACGCGACTTTCGGCTCGAACATGGGCTGGACCAGCAGCTTCGGGTAATCAATCGTGGAATAGGCTGAAATGGATGCGAACTCGTCAACGTTTGCCTTGGAATGCTCCAACCTCTGGGCGTCGCGCTCCCCCATCTTGACAAGGAGCTCCCGGTATTCCGGGCTCGCTTTCACCTTCGCGCACAGGTCGCACATCAAATCATGACCGCCCGGGCTGCGGGCGCGCCTATTCCGACTTTATCTCTAGGTCCTTTATCTCGGTGATTGCGCCCTTTACCGCGACGGTGAGCCTTGTCTTCTTGAGCTCCTCCTCGGGCTGGCCCTTCTTCATCACGACCGTTGCCTTGTTGCCGGCGATCGTGCAGGTTCCCTCTATACCGAGGTCCTTCACGAGCTCGTTCACCTTGCCCGATGCGTCCTCAATCAGGTCGGCCAGCCTGAGCTTGTACTTGACGCTCTGGTCGGCGAGCGGGTGGTTGAAGTCCACGAGCACGCGGCCGCTGTTCACGCTCTTGACCATTCCGTTTAGCGTGCCCAGCTCGGTCTCCATTTGTATTACCGCGCCCGGGTAAGGGTCCAGCTCGTTGTGGTAGAACTCGCCTATCGGGAAAATCTTGAGCCTGTTCTTCTGCCTGCTGCCGAAGGCCTTCTCCGGAAGCACGGTGAACTCGCGCTCCTCGCCCTTCTTCATCGCGAAAAGCGCGTCCTCCATCCCCTGCACCAAATAGTCTATGCCGAGCACAATCAGCATCGCGCCCTCCTTTCCGTGGAGCTGCTTCGCAATCTCCCCGGAGGTGCTGTCAAAAACGTTGCCCGCCTCGTCGTAGCCCGTGTACTCTATCTTAACAAAATCCCCTTTCTTTGCCATGTCATCAACTCGTAGCGTTTATTCGGTATTTTGGCGATTCTTCTAAGCTTTTAAAACGTACGCTTCAAAGAATACTTCGTTATTCTTAGATTATTTACCGAGTGATTTTTAAAGGTGTATGGATGGACGCAAGCGAATTGCTAAAGAAGGAGAGCATATACAAGGCGCTCGCAATCGGGCTCATACTGGTATTCCTGGGCTCCAGCTACACCGCAGGCTGGCTCAACGGGGGACGCAGCGTGGACACCGGGGGCACCCAAGTCGTGCCTGACCTCAGCGGGGAAGCGGTGCTTAACGCGACCGTGCTCGAGTACAAGCCGTACATCGTGACGGACGTGCACAACGCGACCCTCGCGGAGTCGCTCAGGCAGGTGCCGGGCGTTGACGACGTGGTGAGCAGCTCGCAGGGATACGTTGTATCTGTGGGCAGCGGCGCCAGCGTAACGGACGTATAT